>CAMEPN010000066.1 GCA_945931735.1 uncultured Clostridia bacterium | reverse complement strand
ACATTGCCTGCATGAGCTTAAGCACGGTGATTATCCCGTCGCCGGTGTTCGCATATTTGCTGAAAATAATGTGCCCCGAGTTTTCGCCGCCAAGAATGTAGCCGCTCTCCGACATACATTCGTAAACATATTTGTCGCCCACGGCTGTCTTTTCGTAGTTTATCCCCAGCTCGTCAAACGCCTTGTAAAGCCCGAGATTTGACATCACCGTCGTCACTACGGTGTTCTTTTCAAGCTTCCCGCGCTCCTTCATGTAGCTGCCGTATATGTAGAGTATCTTGTCGCCGTCGACGATGCTCCCCTTTTCGTCCACCGCAAGGCAGCGGTCGGCGTCGCCGTCGAACGCAAAGCCCGCGTCAAGCTGCTCGTCAATGACAAGCTGGCGCAGCCCGTCTATGTGGGTAGAGCCGCAGTTAGTGTTGATGTTGAAGCCGTTAGGGTGGTCGTTGATGACATAGGTCTTTGCGCCAAGCGCCTCGAATACGTTCTTCGCCACGGCGGACGCGGAGCCGTTCGCACAGTCAAGCCCGATCCGCTTTCCCTTGAATGAATGCACCGCGAGCGAAATGAGATAGCCTATATAGCGGTTCCTGCCCGCCGCATAGTCCAGCGCGCGCCCTATCTCCTCACCCTGCGCAAGCGGCAGCTCGGGTATCTCTCCGTCAAGATATTTCTCTATCTCAAGGATAACGCTCTCCTCGAGCTTTTCTCCCTTTGAATTAAACAGCTTTATTCCGTTGTCATAGTATGGGTTGTGGCTCGCGGATATCATTATGCCGCAGTCAAACTCGTCCGTCCTCGTTACATATGACACGCAGGGCGTTGTCGTTACATGAAGCAGCGACGCGTCCGCTCCCGAGGCGGTCAGCCCCGCGACAAGCGCGTACTCGAACATATACGAGCTGCGGCGGGTGTCCTTGCCGATAACGACGGAGCAGCGGTGCTCCTTTCCGAAATAATGCCCGACGAAACGCCCGATTTTATATGCATGGTCAACGTTCAGTCCGTTGTTGGCTTCGCCGCGGAAGCCGTCTGTGCCGAAATATTTTGGCATGGGTGAAATTCCTCTTTTCAAATCAGATTTTGATATAATTATAAAACATTTTATGACCGTTTGTCAACAGATATTACGAAAACGGCGGGATCTCCTTATCGTAAGAATATTGCCTTTACAATAAGCCATATCACCAGCGCCCATATCAGAACTATCGGCACGGCGCAGTACCATTTTTTCGGCTTGCCGTCCGCCCACATTCCCTCCGAAAGCCGAAGATTTTTCTCCCAAACATCTTTCGGGATAAGCTTTAGCGTCAGCGCGATAAGCGCGGGCAGGAGTATAATATCGTCAAGATATCCCAGCACGGGGATAAAGTCGGGTATCAGATCGACGGGCGACAGCGCATACGCCACCGTTACCGCCGCAAGCAGCTTTGCGAGCAGCGGCGTGTCCTTGTCCTTAAGGCAGAGGAACACCTCAGGGACGGTCTGCTTCAGCTTTTTCGCGCGCTCTTTTAATTTCATTGTGCTCCCCCCTTTTTCGTTAATCAGATGATACCACTTCCGAGGAAATTTGTCAACAAAAACCCCGCGCCAAGGTGACGCGGGGGAAATTATTAAACAGGAAAACCAATGAAAACTTTAAAGCGAAATCAATTCTTGATAGCCGCAAACGCCTTTTCAAGCGCCTCAATGAGGTCGTCGACATTCTCGATACCGATAGAGAGGCGGATAGTGTTGGGCTTTATTCCCTGATCCGCAAGTTCCTCCTCATTGAGCTGAGAATGTGTTGTGGAAGCGGGGTGGATAACCAGCGACTTAACGTCCGCAACATTCGCCAGCAGGGAGAAAATGTCCAGATGGTCGATGAAATTCTTAGCGTCGTCCTCGGTGCCCTTTACCTCAAAAGTGAAGATAGAGCCGCCGCCGTTGGGGAAATACTTGTTATACAGAGCGTGGCTCGGCTCGGTCGGGAGAGAGGGGTGGTGCACTGCCTCGACCTGCGGGTGGTTGTTGAGGAAGTTTACGATCTTCAGCGCGTTTTCAACGTGTCTTTCAACTCTCAGCGACAGCGTTTCCAGACCCTGTAAGAATATGAAAGCGTGGAACGGGGAGAGAGTTGCGCCGGTGTCGCGCAGGAGTATCGCGCGGATATATGTAGCGAACGCTGCGGCGCCGACCGCCTGTGCGAAGCTGATACCGTGGTAGGAGGGGTTCGGCTCGGATATCCACGGATATTTTCCGGAAGCGATCCAGTCGAACTTTCCGCCGTCAATGATAACGCCGCCGATAGCCGTGCCGTGTCCGCCGATGAACTTTGTCGCGGAATGCACTACGATATCCGCGCCGTACTCGAGAGGACGGCAGAGGTAGGGAGTTGCGAACGTGCTGTCTACTACGAGCGGAATGCCGTGCTTGTGGGCGATTTTTGCTATGCCCTCGATATCGGCAACGTTGGAGTTGGGGTTGCCGAGCGTTTCGATGTAGAGCGCCTTGGTCTCGTCGTCGATGGCGTTCTCTATCTCCTCGAAATTGTCGGGATCAACGAACTTGGCGGTTATGCCGTAATGCGGGAGCGTGTGGGCAAGCAGGTTGTAAGTGCCTCCGTAAATGGTCTTGGAAGCGACGATGTTCTCGCCCTGCTGCGCCAGCGCTTCGATAGCGTAGGTTATCGCCGCCGCGCCGGACGCTGTCGCGAGCGCAGCCACGCCGCCCTCGAGCGCCGCGATACGCTCCTCGAAAACGCTCTGCGTGGGGTTGGTGAGTCTGCCGTAGATGTTGCCCGGGTCGCGCAGGCCGAAGCGGTCGGCAGCGTGCTGGGAGTTATGGAAAACGTAAGACGTGCTTGCGTATATCGGAACAGCTCTTGCGTCTGTTGCGGGGTCTGCCTGCTCCTGACCAACGTGGAGCTGAAGGGTTTCAAATCTGTACTTTTCGGACATGGTGTTTTTCTCCTTTTCAATTCAAAAATAATAAGGTGTGTTAAACGGTCGATCACCGTGTTTCGTTTTGGTTAATTAAGGCTGTCCGCCGCACATTATAAATCCGCTGTGGTATTTCATATTGAACCCTCCTATAAAACATATCGTTTTGATTTGTTTTCTGTAATTGTATTATAGCACATTAATAATTATTTGTCCAATTCATGTTTTTTATATTTGGGTATAAGTTTTGGTTATAGCAAGGAGTGCTTGCCGCTCACAGGGATTTTTAGGTTCTGCCTTGAACCTCTTTCCTTTGTAAATTTGATTTTTGTGTTATCACTTGGGGGATTTTGAGGCTCTGTCTTGAACCGCCTAAAAAACCATGTGACAACACAAAAACAAAATCTATAAAAGAAACAGCGTTAAACCCGTCAATTTATAATCAAAAGGGGTCAAAAGGGGAACGCTCCCCTTTAATTTTCATATTCCCCTTTGTTGCCGCATATAGATAAACAAGCTGCAAGACAGGCAATACGGAATACAAAGGAGAAGGTATGGGCGTAAAGGAAAAGCTTATCGCGTTCGAGAACGAGGCGGCGCGGCACTGCACCGTGACAATGCGCGACGGGCGCGAGCTTTATATAGAAAACTGCCGCTGTGTAAAGGAATGCGACGACAACCTCATAACGCTCACGGTTTACGATATGGATATACGGATAACGGGCGCTCCGCTGACGCTCGAAAGCTTCGGCGTGAACGGCGTAAAAATCAGCGGGAAGATACACTCGCTGACGCTGGAGGAGCATTGACATGAAAAAGAAAAATCCGCGCGAGAAAAGCCGCGGACTGTATCTCGGGCGGGTCCGCTTCAAGGGATACGGAGGGTTTCAGGAGAAAATGATATCCGACCTGCTGGAAAGCGGCATAGTCCTTCGCAGGGTAAAAACAAGCGGCGGCGAGATAACAGGCGAGGTGTCGCCGCTGGACTATTACACCGCCGCGAAAGCCGCCCGCAGAAACGGCGTGCACATTCGCGCGGGAGAGCGGCGCGGGCTGTATTTCACACTCAGCAGGTACAGGTCGCGGCTCGGGCTGTATGTCGGAGGGCTGGTTTTTCTGCTCATGCTGTCGGTGTTTCAGTCGCGGGTCGAGGCGATAGCCGTCGAGGGCGACGTTCCGCGAGGACAGATACTCGCTATCCTGAAGGAAAACGGCATAGAGGAAGGCGCGGATAAATATTCCCTCAAAATGTCGCAGGCGGAACAGCAGATAATGCTTGAGGTGGAGGACTGCTCGTGGGTCGACGTGTCCTGCGTCGGGTTCAGGGTGAACGTCCGCGTCGAAAAAGGAACGCCCCTGCCCGAAATGGAGGAGGATTCTCCCCGAAACATCGTCGCGTCCCGCGCGGCGGTGATAGTCGAGCAGACCGTGCGCGAGGGCGCTTCTGCGGTCGCGGTCGGAAGCGGCGTACCCGAGGGCGCGCTTCTTGTCAGCGGGACTGTCCCCGACGGCGGCGAGAATGTTCTGTTCGTCCGCGCGGATGCGGAAATTATCGGCGAGTTCACCGAAACGCAGGAGTTTTATGTTCCCTACAACGAAACGATACGCCGCGCTGACGGCGAGCAGACCGAGTTCAGCTATCTTGTGTTCAACGACGACGAATATCCGCTTTTCTTCGGGGAAGCGTTCGTTCCCGACGCGGTCTATTCCGAGGAAACAAAGCTTGTGCATATTTTCGGGGAGGAAATGCCGTTCCGAATTAAAACAGGCACATACACCGCCTACCGCGATATCGACGTGACAAGGAGCGCGGACGACTGCACCCGCGAGCTCAAGCGGCTCAAGGCGGACTATGAGGAGAATTTCTATTCGGAATATGAGATAGTAGGCGCAGAGGAGAAATATATCCCCGACGACAGCGGGATAAAGCTGATAGTGGAATACACCCTGCGCGGCGATATCGCCAAGCCCGTTGCAATTGAAATGGGCGAGGGGTTTGACGGCTGACGAGGTTTTTCTTGCGGGATTATTCTGCTTATAATATTTACATATCCGCTTCCGTTAATGCGCGTCGGGAGCGGATATGCTTTTGTTGACTTTTTCTGATGTATTTGGTATAATTAACTGAACGATAAATCGGAATTTGGCGTGGAGAATGTCTTTGACTGCAAAGCAGTCAAAGACTGGGGGAAAACTCTTGTTTTCCTCCGCGCCCCTTTAGCGCTTTATTGGCGTTTTGCGGCGCTTTGCGCCGAGTAACGCGCTATCGCGCGAGTGGTGGGGCTTTGCCCCACACCCCACTTCCTTTTGTGCCAAAAGGAAGCGAAAATCATTTCCGCGCGAAGCGCGGAGTGCGTGTCGAGGTACCCCGCCAACTTCCCGTTTATCGGTGAGATGAAAAATCAACATCATGTTCCGACAACCGAAAAAAAGGGAACCCTCTCGTTTCCCCTATCCCTTTAATCCAATTTGCGCAAGCTGTTTACAAATCAAATGCCCCTGCGACACCGCGGGGGCATTATGTTATGGAATTAAAGCTGCATTTTACTTCAGCAGAGCCTTAAGGCGCTCCATTGCCTCGGCGGTAGCCTCGTGCGTGCCGAATGCGGTGAGTCTGAACCAGCCGTCGCCGTTCTTTCCGAAGCCTGCTCCGGGCGTGCCAACGACCTGAATTTTCGTCAGCAGCATATCAAAGAAGTCCCAGCTTCCCATGCCGTTCGGGCACTTGAGCCAGATGTAGGGCGAGTTCACGCCGCCGGTGTACTTTATGCCAAGCTCGTCGCAGGTCTTTGCGATAACGCGCGCGTTCTCCTGATAATATGCGATCGCCTCGTGGGTCTGCTTCTGTCCCTCGGGGGTGAATACCGCTTCCGCGCCGCGCTGAACGGGATAGGATACGCCGTTGAACTTGCTGCCCTGACGCCTGCCCCAGATATCGGCGAGCTTAACGTCCTCGCCCGCGCTGTTCTGCTGAACAAGATCGTTCGGAACAACGGTGTAGCCGCAGCGCGTTCCGGTAAAGCCCGCGGTCTTGGAGAGCGAGCATATCTCGATTGCGCACTTCTTCGCGCCCTCAATGCAGAAAATGCTCCTCGGGATATCGGGCTGTGTAACAAACGCTTCGTATGCCGCGTCGTAGATGATAACGGCGTTGTTCGCGAGCGCGTAGTCAACCCATTCCTTGAGCTGCGCGGCAGTGTATACCGAGCCGGTAGGGTTGTTCGGGGAGCAGAGATAGATAAGGTCAGCCTTGACGGACTTGTCGGGCATTGCCGCGAAGCCGTTTTCCTCGGTGGAGTCGGCGTAGATAACGTCGTTTCCGTTCATTATGTTGGAGTCAACGTATACGGGGTATGCGGGGTCGGTAACAAGCACGGTGTTTCCCGTGCCGAATATGTCGATAATGTTTCCGCAGTCGCTCTTCGCGCCGTCGGAAATGCGTATCTCGTCGGCGGAAACCTCCGCGCCGAAGCTCTTGTAATAATTTGAAACAGCCTCGCGCAGGAAGTCGTAGCCCGCGCCGCTGTCCTCGTATCCGCGGAACGTTTCCTTAACGCCCATCTCGCGGCACGCCTTCTCCATCGCCTCTACAACAACGGGAGCGAGCGGGCGCGTAACGTCGCCGATACCCATGCGGATAAGGCGCTTCGCCTCCTCGGGATGCTCGGCGGAATAAGCCTTGATCCTTTTCGCGATCTCGATGAACAGGTAGTTTTTCTTCAGCTTGAAAAAATTCTCGTTAAGCTTTGCCATTAGTTTATTGTCCTTTCTTTCCTGCATTTTATGCAGATATTACTCCACCTTATATTTAATCATAAAAATGCCTTTTTGTCAATCCTTTATACGGAATTTCGGCGATTTTGAGATTAAAAAGCGTATTCCCGACAATAATATCGGCAGACAGGAGCTTATGAAATTTTGATAAGGTTGGTAAATATTTTGAAAAATACCTGTGGGTTTTTAGTGCATTATTACAAAATAGCGTTAAAGCCGAAATTTTTTGTGATATGACCTTTAAATTTCAAACAAAGTGTGCTATAATATATCAGTATGAGTAACCATAGCGTGAAAATACGGACTTACTGTTATGAATTTACAAATGCGGCTTCATATCCCATTATGCCGCTTTTATAGATATACATACAAATAAAGTCCCCGTTATGTGGGACGAGGGGAAGTGTCTTTTTGGAGAAATACGTCATCAGGGGCGGGAAGAAGCTGAGCGGCGAGGTAGTCATCAGCGGCGCAAAGAACGCCGTAGCGGCTATTCTGCCGGCAGTTATCCTTTCCGACGAGCCTTGTGTTATCGAAAATATACCGAATATCAGCGATGTGACCATTACCTTACAGATAATGTCCGAAATGGGCGCAAATATCCGTATGCTCAACAAAACGACCGTCGAGATAGACACGCGTCCGCTGAAAAACCTGCCTGTTCCTTATGAAAAGGCAAAGCTCATGCGAGCTACCACATATTTCCTCGGGACGCTGCTCGGGCGTTTCCACGAGGCGCACGTTTCCATGCCCGGCGGCTGCAACCTCGGCGACAGGCCCATAGACCAGCACCTCAAGTGCTTTTCCGCGCTCGGCGCGACCTATGACATCGACGGCGGTATGGTAAATCTCCGCGCCGATAAGCTCACGGGCAGCCAGATATTCTTTGACAAAAACTCCGTCGGCGCTACCATAAACGGAATTATGGCCGCGGTAAAGGCTGACGGTCTTACAATAATCGAAAACGCCGCAAAGGAGCCGCACGTCGTCGACCTTGCCAACTGCCTTAACTCTATGGGCGCGGACATTCTCGGCGCAGGCACCGACGTTATAAAAATACGCGGCGTGAAGTACCTCCACGGCACGACATACAGCGTTATCCCCGACCAGATAGAGGCGGGCACGTTTATGGCTGTCGCGGCGGCAACGCGCAGCGAGCTGCTGATAAAGAACGTTATCCCGAAGCACCTCGAGCCGATAACCAACAAGCTCATCAAGATAGGCGTTCAGGTCGAGCAGTACGACGATGCAGTGCGCGTAATAGGCGGCAGCGAGTATGTCGGCACCAGCATAAAGACCCAGCCGCATCCCGGCTTCCCGACCGATATGCAGCCGCAGATGGCTGCGGTGCTTACCTGCGCAAAGGGCACCAGCATGGTCACCGAGAGCATTTTTGACAACCGCTTCCGCTATGTGGACGAGCTTCGCCGCATGGGCGCGAATATCTCCGTCGAGGGCAGAGTTGCCGTTGTCGAGGGCG
>CAMEPN010000065.1 GCA_945931735.1 uncultured Clostridia bacterium | reverse complement strand
GGATCAGCTCCAGGGCCATGGCCTCGTAGGCCGCGCCGGGCGTAATCAGCCGGGAGAGGATGTTGCGCATCA
Source organism: uncultured Clostridia bacterium (assembly GCA_945931735.1). Lineage (GTDB taxonomy): Bacteria > Bacillota > Clostridia > Oscillospirales > Ruminococcaceae > CAG-115. The sequence goes on along the minus strand of CAMEPN010000065.1, from coordinate 8,136 downwards.
TCTCAAAGGCGTCCAGCAGGCTGCGCTGGATGGCGATGGGGTCGAGATCGCCGGTCCGGATAGACTCGTCGAAGATGCCGGGGAACATGGCGCTGCGCAGGGCGCGGATCAGTATTTTGTCTGGGGTAGATAACAGACATCTCGTCGTTGCTTTTAAAAGTGTTGTCCATGACAGCCTCCTTATCAAAAATAGAGTTATTTCTCACATTTGCAGGAATTTGAATAGTTCCATGCGATTATTATAACATATTTTTGTGAAAATGTTAAGTCATTTTTTAGATATTTTTATACTTTTTTGTATTACTCTGCGTTAAGATATCTTAACACTGCGTTATTCTTTATCATAATATACAAATCGTATAATCAAAAACTGTTCATTCATATAAAAAGCATATGTTTTCTCTACTTAACATGAAATTTACAGACATAGGGCATTCACAGTGGTACAATATAGAAAAAGAAATGAAAGGACAACCAGCCATGTGGGAAGTAATCAAAGAACAGAAAACAACCGAAGATAACGTTCAGTATAATGCCTATGGCGTTCGGCGGGAAGATTATTCCATACCGGATATATGCACGGACAGCGAGGAGATATCGCGCTTTGCCGAGCTGCTGAATAAATTCGATGTGTCGCCCGTCAATGCTATCGACATTGTTGAGGATTATCTCGCACAGCTCTGATCATACTTTTAACCCCTCCATAATAAAAGAGCGGCTTTGAACAGCCGCTCTGAGTCTGTCGAAAAAGTCTAAAGACTTTTCCGACAGAGAACATCCGCCCTGCGCGCACTCACTGACGGCAAAGCCGTCAGTTCGCACACTTGTGCGGATAGATGTATTTTTTGCCCCGGCAAAGCTGGGGCAAAAAATGGATTTTAAAAGCCCGTTTCGCGGGCAAACAATAGTTTTTCGACAAGCTGAGAGCGGCATTGAACAGCCGCTCTTTTTCTTTTGTTAATCAATATACTCCGCGTTAATTTATCAGATTTTTTATCAAATTGTAAACGGAATTTGTGATAAATCTGAACGTGAAGGTGTCCGCCGCGAGAAGCAGCATCACAATGACCGACGCCCTCGAAAAGAATATCCTCCAGCGGCGCCGCGCAGGAACCTCCTCCCAGACCTCGGGAACGCGGTATTTCTTTATCTTGCGGAGCTTGAACACCGCCATGATGATCCCGACCGTCATCAGCAGAATGACAAAGAAAAGGAACACAAGATACACAATGACCGCAGGGGTCTTTTCCGCTGTCATACCGCGCTGCGACGCGATAAGGAAATCCCCGACGCTCGGCACCGCCATGAGCAGAAGCAGTATGCCCGAAATGCTGTTGAACATAGCGTGCATAACCGTCGTGGTGATAATGCTCTGCGTCGAAATCGCAATATATCCGAGGCAAATGCCTATTACCGTCGCATAGAAAAACTGCTGAAAGTTCGCGTGGGTAAGCCCGAAAAGCAGCGCCGAAACGAATATCGCGAAGCCGTTTCCGTAAGGGCGCAGGCTCTCCATTACCACCCCTCTGAACCAGAATTCCTCGAAAAGCGGCGCGATAACCACAAGCTGAAAAAGCAGTATAAGCGCGCTCGTCATATCGTCCGCGCGAAGCTCGTTCACCGTGTTGAAGGACTTGTTAAGGTCGATTTTCGAGAAAAGCATACCTATCAGCATGGTAAGCAGGTTTGTCGTTATCGCCAGACCATAAAACGCGGGGAACATTCCCAGCGCCCTGCCGAAATATTTCGGCTTTGAGTATATCCGCGGGCAGGTGCCTTTTTTCGGTTCTTTGAGCAGCAGCACCGCCGCCGTCATAGGAATAAGATACAAAAACACCAGCGAGAACGCCGACTGCACCGCATAGGCTTCCGCCGAACCCAGCCCCGAAAGCGTCGGCGTGAGCAGCGACAGCAGCACCGAGCTGACGCCCCTTGACACGAAAATAACTATCATCATCAGCCCGAGCCGCACGCATACGCTCTTAAAGCTCCTCATGCGCCCGCCGTCGGGTGCCGCCTGCGCGACCTCCGTCATATCTGTTACCGCTTCATTTTCCTCAGCCATTGCCGCTCCTTTCAGCCCTTCGCCGCCGCTCTGTGGTAGTCGGTCATCTCCCCGACAAGCTCCTCTATATCCTTTCCGAGGCAGTCAACGGTTATGTCCGCATATTCCTCGTAAAGCGCGCGTCTGCGCTCGAAAACGTCCTCTATGGTGTCGCCGCGCCGCATAGCTATCCCGCGCGACTTGATGTTGTAAAGGCGCTTCTTGACCTCCTCCGTCGGGAGGGAGAGATAGTACACTATGCCGTGCTCTTTAAGGTGCAGCATCGCCGTGCGGCTGTACACCGCGCTCCCGCCTGTTGCGATAACGGTGCGCTCCTCCTCGTTTATGGAACAAATAGCGCGCTCCTCCGCAATGCAGAATGCGTCCAGCCCCTGCTCGTCGATTATCTCCTGCAATAGCTTTCCCGTTTCCTGCTGTATAACAAGGTCGGCGTCAATGAACTTGAAGCCGAGCGCTTTCGCCGCAAGCACGCCTATAGTCGACTTCCCGCAGGCGGGCATTCCTATCAAAACTATATTCTTCAAATCAATCTACCTCGCTGCCGTTTTTTATGCTGTGCATGATGTCATGTATTTTGTCTGCGGCTTCCTGCGCTTTGTCAGTGCCGCTGTTTTCGGCGGTCTGCGTTTCCGCTTCCTCCGAATTACCGCCGCTCTGCGAAGTTTCGGCGGTTTCGTCACCGCTTTCGTCGGAGGAGTTTAAACCGTTCAGCGAATCGGCTATCTCACGCACGTTGTCTGCGGCGTTTTTGGCGTCCTCCAATGCGCTGTCAGAGGAGAGCCGGCTGTTCAGCCCGTCCAGCTTGTCGGTCATTTCCTGCGCCCTGCCCGCCGCCTCGCGAGCGTCGCTGATAGTCCTGCCGAACGCCTCTATCTCCTGCATTCGCTGAATTTCGCCCACTAAATTAACTATCTGCGGAGCGCAGACAATAAGCGATACCACCAAAGAAACGGCATATATTGCCGCGTTCTGCTTTTTCGAGAGCTTCGGCTCGCCAAGCTCCCTTATTTTCCGGCAGTAAAGGTACCAGTCCCTCCCGAACGGAGTGACCCTGCATATCACAAGCGCGTAAACGATCAGCACGGTAATTCCGAGCAGCGCGGTCATCAGAATGAGCATTAGCCTTGATTTTGTGTATTCGTCATAATATTCTTTGGGATAAGCCGACTTTATATTGTCGCTCCCGTCGAAGAAAATGACCACCCTGTCGCCGCTCTCCGGCGCAAAATCCGAAAGCCCCAGTTCCTCGGCAGAGGCGTATTTAATGTCATTCTGAACATAACGGATACTTCCGTCGGACTGAACGGTGCCGTAACGCGTGGTTCCGCTGTCGAGGAAAGGCATATTAAGCAGCATGACAGCGATCAGAGCGACCGCAAAGCCGACCGCCAGAACGATAGTTCCCGCAAATACGCGCCGATACGCGTTTGCCGCCCTTATTTCCTCCTCGGAGGAAGCGTTTCGGCAAAGCTCCCTGCCCGCCTGCGACACCTTTCTCCCCGAAAAAATAAAAAGAAGCTGCGCAAATTTATTCATATGATTTACCACACAACGTTATCAAGCTTCATCGTCGCGACCGCGTTAAGGTCAGCCCCCGCAGTATGCCCCGCGAGGTATTCGTAGTACGCCTGACAGCCGATCATCGCCGCGTTGTCCCCGCACAGGGAGAGCGGCGGGATATATAGCGTCATTCCGTTTTTCTCCGCGCGCTTTGTCAGCATTTCGCGAAGCCCGCTGTTCGCGGCAACTCCGCCCGCCATGGCTATTTTGGCGCAGCCGTTTTCCTTTGCGGCGGCGATGAATTTCCCCGTGAGGATATCGCTCACCGTGTATTGGAAGCAGGCGGCAAGGCTGTTCACGTCTATCTCCCCGCCCCTCTGCTCCGTGTTGTGGACAAGGTTCACGACCGCCGTCTTAAGCCCCGAAAAGCTGAAATCATACGGGTTCGCGGTTTTCGGGTGCGGGAGGGTGTATTTCTTCCTGTCGCCCGTTTTCGCAGCGTTGTCAATATGAACACCGCCCGGATACGGGAATCCCATTGCGCGCGCCGCTTTGTCGAACGCTTCTCCCGCCGCGTCGTCCACCGTTCTGCCTATCGTTTCAAATTCGGTATAGCTTTTGACCTTGACGATGTGGCTGTGTCCGCCCGAGGCGACAAGGCACATATACGGCGGCTCCAGCTCGCTGTGCGCAAGGTAATTCGCCGCGATATGCCCGCGGATATGGTGCACGGGGATAAGCGGCTTGTTCAGCGAAAACGCCAGCCCCTTTGCAAAATTGACCCCGACGAGAAGCGCGCCGATAAGCCCCGGCGCAAACGTCACCGCTATCGCGTCGATCTCCTCCGCGGTCTTTCCCGCCTTTTCGAGCGCCTCGTTCACCACCGCGACAATGCTTTCGCAGTGCCTGCGGGAGGCTATCTCGGGGACGACCCCGCCGTAAAGCTTATGCTCCTCTATCTGCGTCGCGACGACGGAGGAGATGATCTCCCGCCCGTCGCGTATGACCGCAGCCGCCGTTTCGTCGCAGGAGCTTTCTATTGCCAGAATATCCATGTTGTTTCCTTCTTATTGTATTTGATTATTTAACATCGGGCTTGCGCGAGGTGAGGAACTCGACCGCGCGCTCTATCGAATTGCGGACGTGCTCCATGCTCGGGTCGTGCAGCTTGCCAGCGTTGCGGTAGTCGAAGCTGTCGCAGAACTCGCCCACGTCGGAGTTGAGCTGCTTTATATAGGTTTCGACAAGGGTATCAGTCGCCTTTACAAAATCGTTCAGGTCGTTTTTGCCGAGCTTTTTTGCGGCGTTGGACATAAGCAGGTTGTAGTGCGGAACGCAGATATACTCCTGCTGCGAGTAAAGCTGACGGAACTTCGCGTCGTCGCGGAACATCGTGAACACCGTTTCCAGCATATGCGCAACGCCCCAGTCCACCTTGCTGCAAACAAAGCAGGTCTGCTCTATTTCGCTCGCCTTTTTCGCCTTTGCGCCCTTTGTGAAGAAAATATTCTTCTTCTCGAACACTTCTCCGCGCACCGTCGCGAGGTATGTATTGAGCATAAGCCCGAGGGAAAGGCGGTTTTTCTGCTTCAGCAGGCTGTTGAAGTGCGTGTGGCAGAAGCCGAGCCTGTTGGTTTCCATGCGGACATCGGGTTCCATCATCGCCGCGCCCATTATGTATTCGCTGATATGCTCCTCGACGGAGTTCCTCATCGCGCAGATAGGGCAGCCCTTTCTCGGCTCGAACACCTCGTTTATCGGTATGGTGAGTATACTTTCCTTCATTTTGTTTCCCTTTCGTATCATAAGCGCCCGCGCCGCGGAAAATGAAAAATATCTGAAAGAACGGCGCGCGGACTTGATTTTGTATTTATATTGTATTATAATTAAGATAAATAATCAAGAGGTTTGGAGAAAAAAATGAACTTTACGATAAAAAATCCGAATTTCGACATAAAACAGACTTTCCTCTGCGGGCAGTGCTTCCGCTGGACAGAAACCGAAAACGGCGTATTCGAGGGCGTCGCAATGGGGCGAAGAATATCCCTTAAACAGGACGGCGATACCGTTACGGTATACGGCGCGGCGGCGGAGGATATCCCGCTGTGGGAAAGGTATTTCGACCTTGACACCGACTACGGCGAATACATATCGCGCTTTTCCTCCGACGAAACGCTCAGAAGAGCCTGCGAAAGCTCGGGCGGGATACGCATACTCAGGCAGGAGCCTTTTGAAACGCTGATAAGCTTTATAATCTCACAGAACAACAATATCCCGAGAATTTCGGGGATAATCGGCAGGCTTTGCGAAAGCTTCGGCGACGATATCGGCGGCGCGTTTTCGTTTCCCTCGGCGGAAAGGCTGCGCGGGATAACTCCCGACGACCTCGCACCCCTGCGGGCGGGCTTCCGCGCAAGGTATATCTGCGACGCGGTCGAAAAGGTAAACAGCGGCGCGGTAAGCTTTGAGGAGATAGACGCGCTCCCGCTTGCCGAGGCGCGCGAAATGCTCAAGCAGATAGTCGGCGTAGGGGACAAGGTCGCGGACTGCGTTCTTCTGTTCGCGTTCCATAAGCTCGACGCGTTCCCGCGCGATGTGTGGGTAAAGCGTCTGATGGCACAGTTTTATCCGAAAGGACTGCCCGAATGCACAAGGGGCGCCGAGGGCGTCGCACAGCAGTACCTGTTCGATTATGTAAGAAACAACAGCGGTCTTACGGTTTAATTTTAGAAAGGATGAGCACATAATGTTCTGTTCACAATGCGGTAAATTATTAAATGACGACGCACGCTTCTGCACCTACTGTGGATACTCCGTCGCAAACGCGGCAGCGGCTACCGAAGCGGCGGCAGCGGCTACCGAATATACTGCTCCTGCACCCGAAGCGGCAGCGACAACGGCTCCCGAATACACAGCACCTGCCCCCGAAGCGGCAGCGGCAACAGCTACCGAATACGCAGCACCTGCCCCCGAAGCGGCAGCGGCAGCGGCTACCGAATACGCAGCGCCTGCCCCCGAAGCGGCAGCGGCAACAGCTACCGAATACGCAGCACCTGCCCCCGAAGCGGCAGCGACAATGGCTCCCGAGTATACGGCACCTGCCCCCGAAGCGGCGGCACCCGCTCCCGAAAATACGCCACCCGCTCCCGACTATTCGACCCCTATCCCCTCCGCAGTACCCATGTCGGGAATATCCGCGCCGATACCCGCTGCGCCGCAGCCCGAGGAAAAAGAGCAGAAATACTACACCTTCGGTCACATTGCGCTCTGCCTTGCGGCGGTCGCTGTTATGGCGATAGTTGCGGGGGTATTCGCCGGACTTTATTTCTCCGTGATATAATTTTACATACGCGCGTACGCGTCATATAGCAAAGCGCACCTGCTTTCGGTTTAGCAGGCGCGCTTTGCTTTTTTGGATAATATATATTGAAAATAATGCACAAAAAATAACTTCAGCATTATTGCATTTGTAGAATTTTAATAAATTCAATTGACATAGCACAATAACTATTGTATAATTAAACTTGGATAATACTATATTTGTTCTGAAAATATAGAAAACCAAATCCGTCTGAGAGGATCTGACATAATGTTTTGCGAAAACTGCGGCAAAAAACTGATAAGAGGATATCAATTCTGCATTGAATGCGGCACGCCCGTGCCGCCGGAAGCGCCTGAGAAAGCTCCGGAGGATAACGCAGCCTCCGAGGAAACCAATTCCCTCGAGCGCACCCTCCCGAGCGTGGAGCCTATCAACAACGAGGGCGGTTCGCTCGTTTACTGCCCCAACTGCGGTATGCATATGCAGACGTCAAATATGTTCTGCGAGAAATGCGGCATACGTCTGAACGGGGGCGAACCGTCACAAGATGCCGGTTTAGGGAACAACGCCGGAAGTTCCGTTCCGCTCTGGAACGCAAACCCGCAGCCGTTCGGGGAAAATCTCGGCGATTACTCCGAGGACGAGCTTAATCAGATAGATAATTTCATGAACGGAAACGGCGGACTGAACGGCTATGACGCTCAGCCCGAAAACGGACTCGGCGGAGCGGACAATTTCGGCGCTGCCGACGAAGCCGAAAACCTAAGCAGTATCGGAAGAATAGACGAGATCGAGGCGCTCACGCAGCAGCTTGCAAGCTTCGGCGCGTCCGCAAGCCAGATGCCCGAGATCGGCTCAATAAACCGCCAGCCCGAGCCTATACACCACCAGCAGGAACCGGAGATCGGTATGCCCCGCGAGGTGAATAACTTCTCCATGGGCGACGACGCGTTTGGAGAATCCGTTGACAATTCCCTTTCGGAAAGCGGTCTGCCCGTTATCGATGGCGCGTCAATGGACGAGGACCCGTCGCTTGACGTTTCGCTCGACCCTTACGCATTTGTAAATAATGTTATGACCGAAAATACTCCGGAGCCTGCCGTGGAAGAACCTGCGTTCACTGCTCCCGAGCCTGTCATTGAAGAACCTGCGTTCACCGCTCCCGAACCTGCCGTGGAAGAACCCGCGTTCACCGCTCCCGAGCCTGTCATTGAAGAACCTGCGTTCACCGCTCCCGAACCTGCCGTGG
>CAMEPN010000064.1 GCA_945931735.1 uncultured Clostridia bacterium | reverse complement strand
TCTCGTCCACAAGCTCTAAGTCGCCCTCAACATTCACATAACGCTGGATAGTGCTGTTTGAGAAGTCTAAATACCACTGATCGGTGCCTCCGGTCTGGTAAACGATATGTACATCGTCGCTGTACTGCGCGCTTATTGCTTCGTAGATATCTGCGCTTGCCGCGTTACCTTCGCTTTCGAGGTCAGTACCGCAGAGGTAAACAAGGATCGTCCAGCCGCTGTCGCCCATTGGTTTGCTGTCAGGGCGGGTACGGCGGTCGATCTCCAGACTTCCTCCGCTCACCGAAAGCAGCGTTGCGCTATCGGAATTCCCACGCTCCCCGCCGTCATTGTTTTCGTCGGCGGGAGCTTCGTTGGTCTGGGAGGAAGGTGCGTATTCTTCTTCAGAAGTTGCTTCGTCGCTTGACGCAAGCAGTTCATCAACAGTTCCGGCGCAGCCGGAAAGCGACATTGCCGCCGCAATTGCCGCTGCAACAGAAATAACAGTATGTTTCTTCATATACATCTCCGGATGATATCAGCCACCGAAATAGCTGAGGAAGTTAAAGCCGGTGGGGAACGGAATGGTGAACATATAGATCGTGCCGAACAGGAAGCCTGCGATAGCTATGATAGTAATGAGCATTCTGTTGGGCAGTCTGCGGAATGTGCCGACGATACCAAGCATGAACAGTACAACGGAGTAAATTACCGTTACAAGATTGAAGGTATCGCCCTTTGTGTTATCAGACTGACCCTCTGCAAGAACTGCTTCGCTCTCTGCAAGCACTGCCTGTGCGTCAGCATAATAGCTGGCGATAAAGTCCTGGTTGGCAAAGGGGCTGGTGGTGGAAAGCTCGCTGTTGATTACCCAGTCTATTATCTGATCAGCGTCAAACTCAAAGTTATACCCGATAAGCTCCGCCATTTCTTCTGTGAGGTTGTCGGAGCAAATAAACTGTATCTTATATGCGCTCTCATACATTTGGTCGGTGTCGCCTGTTTCGTTGGCGTAGAGTATCTCCACCTCATAATCGCTTATCGTGTTCCAGATCTGCATATCCTGCATGAGTGACTGAGAAGCCTCATTCCAGCGGGCGTTTCCGTCAGCGGCAAGATTGTTGCTCTTTGTGTAATTGGTGGACATATTACCGCCGTGCAGCGAACCTATCCATGAAGCCCACGCGGTAGCAAGCGCTGTAATGCCGAGGAATATGGCGATAATTATTTCAAGGATATCCTCCTTGCTGCGCTTCTGCTTTTCCGGTGCGGTATCCTGGTTTTCCGGTGCGGAATTCCGGTTTTCCTCTGTGATCACGTTTTCTGACATAAATAAATTCTCCTAACGTCAATAATTGGTGTATATAACAAAGCAGTTCCTGCCGTATTACCGACAGGAACTGCTTTCACTCCATCAGCCGATTACCCACGGAGTGCCGTCTTTCTTAGTGAATTTTCCGGTAACGACCTTAATGATATCAACTATGTAGCCAACGCCAAAGCAGCCGGCAGTCAGCAGCCAGATAATGCCGGTGCCGATTTTGCCTGTGAGGAATCTGTGTACTCCAAACTCTCCCAGAAAGATCGTAATAAGCAGTGCCTGTGTTTTTTCCATAAAAACCTCCCAAAAGAATTAATTTATTCAGCTTCGCCGGTGTAGTAATCCTCATAGGATTCGCTGTCTGCTTCCGCAGTAGAACCGGTAGAAACAGTCAGATCAGCAGTACCCCTCTTCATAACGTAGTCGAAAGTGGTGCCGTCCGGCTGTGCCAGCTTGAAGCTTATAGTGTCTTTAGCAGAATCGTATGCGACTGTCATAAAGACATTATCGAAGTCGTCTATGCACTCGAATCCGTTACCCTTCACCTTAATTTTGTAGGTTACAGATCCTGTAGCGCTGCTGAGCGTGAAGGAATCGGTTGTAACAGTGGCGTTCATAGTGACGGACGCAATGTCAACGCCGTTCGCCGCTGCAATCTCTTCTACGGTTTTACCGGCAGCAGTTTCCACAGTCCAGTCACCCTTTACCTTGTTCATGTCGAGTCCGCATGCTGTGCAGCATACTACCACCGCTGCCATAAGTACGATAGCCAGAATCTTCTTCATTGTTTTCATTAACTTAATTCTCCTTTGAGTAATAAATTTGCGGGAATCCGCTTGTTTATAATTATACTACTTTATGAAGAATTTGTCATCACCTTTTCGGGTGAATTGAATCTCAATCAGATAATTTTCATTTCGCGGGCTATCATAACAGCTTCAGTCTTGTTCTTCGCTCCAAGTCTGCGGTATAGTTCTTTAATGCGGGAGCGGAGGGTTTCAAAGTTAATATTCAGCCTTTCGGCGGTTTTCGGCATGGAAAGCCCCTCCGCAAGACACGCCAGTATGCGAACGTCAATCGGCGAAATATCCGCAGGTCTTGCCTTGTCGGTTTTGAGATAAAGAGGATATCTCCGCGCGACCTTTCCGGTGGCTTCGACAACTGTTTCAAACCACTTGCCGTCGATGTTGCGGTCAGCGGCGCAAAGCTCCCGGCATTCGGTGAGCAAGGGGAATATCGCCGCTCCCTCACGGGAAATGATCGGCACGAATCTGTATTCACAGATCTTTTCAAGCGCAGGAATGAACTCCTTTTTCCACTCGCTGCCGCTTCGACACTTGATGATTGCGGTAAGAATCGACAGCTCCATGCTGATGAACTTCCTGTCACATTTTTCGGCATAATACCGCAAGGACTCTATAAGGGAAAATGCTCTCCCGAACTCGTCGCCTGCGATATAGCAGCGTATCTTCGTGAGGTAGCGGTATCGTTCCAGCGCCAGGAAGGCTTCGTCCTCGTCCGGCGCTGTTTTCAGCCAATCGCTGACCGTGGCAGAATCCCCCTCCATAAGCGCAATGCGGCAGCGCATTGCCCCTATCGTAGGAAGAATACGGTTTAGATTCTCACGTTTTGCCGTTTTCTCAAAGGAGTCCAGCAGGCTTTTAGCCGCGTCCGGATTGCCGGAGATCATGTGCTGACGTATAAGTACGGCATTTGCCGCGAAACACAGCTCCAGCTTTCCCCCGGATTCAGCCTCCAGCTTTGCTTTTGAAACCAGTGAGATTATCTCGTAGGGGTCGCCGCCTTTCTCGAAGAAGCTTTCAGCCAGTGCGGCGTTCACCAGACCTTTTCCGTATTTTCCCAGAAATGTGGACACCAGTTTCCCGGCAGTAGCTGCGATCTCACGGTCGTGCTTGCTCCAGTCGCAGAAATCCTTGCCGCCGTTCATCAGCGACGGCTGATTGCTGGTCACGGAAAACTCCGGGAAAGGGATAGACTTATCTTTCAGCAGTGTATAACAGCTTTTGATAAGCTCCAATATATTTTTGCTCCCTAAATGCGGAAGCGCAATATCAAGATAAGCAAGCTGGCGAGTAGCTTCGCGCTTGTTCTGGCCTTTAGCGGTGTCACGATACTGCTCCAGTTTTTTGTACCAGTACTCGCTTTTCTCAAGATCCAGCAGCATTGAGTAAAGAAGCGACATTGCAGACATCAGATAAACGCTGCTGCAAATAGCTTCTTCGGAGAGCATGAGGTAATACTTCCTCATTTCCATGTAGTAGCCGGACTCCGGGCATTTACGCGCGTTGCGGAGCAGAAGCTCGCGGATACGCCCGGTCTCATTGTACTTAACATACAGATTCAGTGCCTTGTTATCCTCGTTGTTTGCTTCGTAATAACCGCCCGCAAGCAGCGCGTAATCACGCAGCTCACCCGGCTGGAACTCCTTTACTGCCTTACTGCGCAGCGCTTCGCGGGACTGGAAACGGATAGTGTATACATCGTTTCTCTTGTCAATGAAATTCCCTGCGTCCATTGCACGCTCGATAAGTCCATGCGCGGCGGAGTTACCGGTTATCATCACCGCAAGCTGCTCGGTAAAATCTTCAACGACGCTGACCTTCATAAGAAAGTCCACCAACTCGGTATTCAGCGCAGAAATAACGCTGTCCTCCAAATAACGGACGAAAGTGGCAAGATTGCTTTCGTACAGCTCCCTTCCGATCTTATCACCTGCCAGAAGCCGCTGGGCGGTGTATTTCACCCCGAACAGGTTTCCCTCGCAGCATTTTTTCAGATACTGTAATTCCTCTTCGGTGAGTATCAGCCCCTCGGAGCGCATATAGCGGTCTATGCCCTCAACAGTGAGCGCAAGATCCTCCTCGGTGATGAGCATCATATTACGCTTTACGAAGCTGTCGAACAGCCAGCTCGGCATTTTGCTCCGTCCCGCAATGATGAGCCAGATCTGTTTTCTGCTGAACAGAGAAACAATTGAGTTTCTGATCTCCTCGTCGTCAATAGCGTTTACATTGTCAATTACCACCGCGTCTGTGTATCCGTCGGGAATCAGCGACAGATCGCAGGAGTTTTGCTGACAGGGTATGTAGATATACTTCTGGTTTCTGAAATATTGGTGTATCAGCTCAGTTTTGCCGTAGCCCGGTGCAGCGTATATATAGACGCTCTGGTGCAGCAGCTTTGCCGCGTCCAGTTTTTTATATGCCTGCGTCGGCTTGATATACTCACCCAAAACAGCATCACCTCAATATTATTTTACCATATCAGCGCAGATTTGTCATCACCTTTTGCAAAAAATCTGCATTTTTTACCAGCCGTACTCATCATAATCGTAATAGTCGTTGTAGTAATAATTATCATAAAAATCATCATAATAATCATCATCATCATAATCATCATAATAATCGTCGTAATAATAGTCATCGTCTATGCTGTCACCGAAATAGTAGTCCTCCCAATCATCGTAATTGTTATAGTCGATGTCATCATAACCATTGCTGTCAAGCCAGTTGTCCATATCGTTCCAGTAATTATCCCAGTCCTCGTCGCTCCAGTCGTCGATATAGCTGTAATCATCATCTGGTTCTGTATACGACGGGGTTGTATATGCAGGAGTTGTATACGCGGGAGTTGTATACGCAGGAGTTGTCTGCGCCGGTTCTGTATATGAGGGCTCAGTCTGCACAGGGGCAGTAGTCGTGGTCTGGACAGGCTGGGTCTGCGCGGGAACTATATTGAAATCAGAGGGCATAGTCGCTGAATAATCCAGCCCGGAAAAGTCTGAGCCATACGCGTTCCCGCCGAAATATGAGGCATAGCTGTACCTTGTTCCGTATGCAGCGGGCAGCTTTGCGGAGCGCGCGTCACGGGTGTGATCCTTGCTGAGATACGAGTCGGTAACGTTGAAATAATCATAATAATATGTAGTCGCAGGGTTGCCTAAAGGGTCGTCCCATGTGACGTCCATGCTGTAATATTCGCCGTCCAACCGGAGCAGGTTCCACGCGTGGTTCTCGCCGGCGTAGCCTACGATATACGCAGCAGGGATCCCCAGCTTCTGCATACAGTACTGGAAAGCATGTGCATATCCTGCGCAGACAGTCTTGCCGTTCACAATTGCGCTGTATGCGCTCTGGTTGTATTCGCTGCCTGAAACATACTGAATTGTGTTGGTCAGATAATCATGCACAAGCTTAACTTTCTGAACGTCCTCCGGCAGTGAGGACGCAAGCTTGATAAGCGGCGCTATCGTACCCTCAAAAAGCTGCTGTGAACTTTTCAGATCGCTTGCGGTACCATTGAAATTCACGGTAAGGGAGGTAACGATCCCACTGCCATTCATATAATAGGAAAGCGAACTGTCTACCCAGAACAGCTCCGGGTGATCGTAATATACACTGTAAACTATGTTTGCAATATCCGAAGAGTACACCGAAACGCTCATGTTGATAGTCTGGCTGCCGTTATACAGCGCCGCATATATCTGGTCGTATGCCTGTTTGTACGTTCCGGAAAGCAGACTGCGGTAAAAATAGAAGTCGTCTGAAAGAGTATTTCCGTTGATGTCAACACCGCGTATCTGCCGCACCGGAGTCCGTCTGCGCCGGATCTGCCTGTCGGGGTCGGGATCTTCCTGCGCGGTTATCGTGATCTCCTCAAGCCCTGTTCCATAGGACAGTGATGTTTTCTCATCAGTCACCGCAGACGTCGTTTCATCATTGAGTGTCCCCTCTTCGTATGTTCCGTCATCCAATTCATCAAAAACCGCAGCGCAGCCGGTAAGAATGACCGCTGAAAGCGCTGCCGCAAAAACAGCTTTTATTTTCATTATTTATCACCTTTCCTATTTTACAATATTCGCAACTATATGATAATTATACTATTCATTTTTTGATTTGTCATCACCTTTTCGGGTGTTTTTGAAAGAATATCATACGTTCCGACATGATCAAAAAGGGGATATCGCCGAAGCAGTGTAGTGCTAAAATAGATATTGGACAATGTAAAGAAAAAAGTTGAGAGATAGACCCAAAAGTGATAAAATAAAGTCACTACAACAAGATCTCATCGAAAGGAAGCTCTCCCCCTCATGAAAAGTATAACACAAGAAATGCGGTTTCGTCAATCCCCAATGAAATATTGCGAGAAATATGGTGTGAAGCGAACAGCCCGGAAACGGTCCCGAGTTCACAACCCGTTTTATTCAAGGATTAAAAGACAAGCCTACGCTGTTCCAGACAACCGCAGCGAAGCGCGGAATCCGGCACAAGCTCATTCGCCCGTATACTCCGCGCCACAACGGCAAGGTTGAACGTAGTCACCGTGAAGACCGCAACAAATTCTATTCCTGCCACTGCTTTTATTCCTGTAGTGACCTAAATCAGCAATTGAAAGCCCATCTTCGCCGCTCAAACGACCGTCCTATGCGCCCTCTTGGCTGGTTATCTCCCATCGAATTTCTTTCTGACTATCGTGTACAAAATCATTGACAAACCTATGGTGCCTAATGCGAAAAAGACCTCCCCGCAAGGCTTGACAAAGCAGCCAGCAGCGTTTTGAGCGAAGCGAATAATGCGGCTAAAGGAAATGGAGAGCGTCTTGCCGTTTATCTCACTCATAGTTCAGTATCTCCTTTATATGCCGCCGCACTTTATCTCTGCGGTGCGGCTATTTTGGGGTGTTTGATTTCAGTCTGTTTTTTCGACTTCAATCAAAAAGGCTATACTCAATAGCCATATTGTTACGCCAGCTTAACAATAAAGCATTGAGTTAGGGGCAAATCCCCTAACCCCCCTTTTCGCTTGACCCCACGGTCAGCGACCTAAACTCTGCAACTCCAAAATGGACTTGCGTAGAGTTGGGAAGATAAAATCTTCCGCACCTCTTTTTTAAGTGGTAACACAGACAAGGTAAAATTCCTCGCTGTTAAAATTTACCTGTGACAGAGTAGGGAGATAAAATTCCCGACCTCAAACTTTTACCTCTGTTCTTCTGTTGGCTAAATCCAACCAAGCAATAGATTTATCCCTATGTGTCCTGTATTATAAAAGCTAAACCCTCCTGCCGTTCAGCCCGAACGCAGGAGGGTTAAATTATTCTTTAAAGCTTTGCTGTTATCTTTCAATCGGCTCGTTTTCTCGCCTATACGCTTCGGCGCTCGCTTTAACAAGTTCGGTAACTTGATTGAGAAGAAGCTGCTTATAAGCCGCCGCAAGTATCTCCTTGCGCCTGTCGTTGCCCAAGTCGTTAAACTCGTCCCATACACTTGCTGTACCCGAATATCTCTCAAAGTAGAGGAACAATGCGCCGAGAACGCTACCCACAGCTTCCTCTCCGTTTTGCGTTTCGTAGCTGTAAAAGTCGTAGTCCTCGGTCAACTCATCGAACAGGTGATTGATAATCGACAGCTTTTCGTAATCCTTATCTTTGACAAGCTGCGCCAAATACTCTGCGGCATTGTCAGACAAGCCTGTGAACTCGCACACGGTTTTCATCTTGCCCTTTTGGGCTGTCGTGTTCGTTCTGCCGATAAGGTAGTCGGCGTTCACATTCAGTGTGTCGGCTATTCGGGCAAGTATCTCAATGTCGGGCATTCGTTTGTTGTTCTCGTAGTAACCGAGGGTGCTTTTTGAAATGCCTACCATATCGGCGAACTGCTCAATCGTGTAGCCATTAGCTTTCCGCAGCTCTTTAAGCCGCTTGCCAAATACCTCAACACAGGTGCTTTTGCTCTCCATAACGATAAAAATCCTCCTCAAAAATTGTGAAAAAGACTATATTTGTGGAATTTCAAGAAATATACCACAAAAACCTTGACGAGCCTAGAGGCAAGTGTTATAATCAATAATATCACCACAACAATCGCCTTTATCATTAGAATACCACGATAATGATGATTTGTCAAGTGGGATTTCAAAACT
>CAMEPN010000063.1 GCA_945931735.1 uncultured Clostridia bacterium | reverse complement strand
ACTTTCCATTGGTTCATCTCAGGCGAATAATTAACGGTTATCTCTTTTGAATAGCCGTGCATATTCGGGCGGTGTCTCTGCCACTCCGGCGTCTGAAACGTTTCGTACACGAAATCCTGGAACATTTCCGGCTCGATGTAGATAGTTCCCACGCGGAAGCCGATATCTTCTATTCCTATTCTCGGCGGCTGATTGTCCAGAAGTGCGGCAACGTTGCGCTCATAATCCAGGTCGGTTTTGGCGGCTTCCTGAGCCAGTGCCAGCTTAGTGCGGACGTGTCCGGAGAGGTATTCCTCTGCGGTTTCCCAACCAGAATATCTGCCGCCGGTGTTCTTCGCCGGATTGCAGTAAATATGCTCGCCAAGCTCCGAAATTACCGCGTCCTTGTCCTTTCCGCAGAGCTGAGAAATGTACTCCAGGTCTACCGTCTGCTTCAGGTTTATCGAAAGGTGGAGCGCTTCAAGGGCTGTGTCAACGTGCGCCGGAACGCGGTCAACGTTTATCGTCCGCTGAGTGAAGATATCCGCTTTGGTAATCTGCTGTTTTCCATCCGGGAGTTCCTCGACATTTTCAATCGAGGTCAGCCGCGGCGCGCGGATATCATCTGCAAATGCGCTTATATTTGACCGGCTGTTGAGATGTCCGTATTTCTTCACAAAGCCGTCATATGCGTTGTTAAGGCGGCTTTGAAGCATTTTTAGTTCCTCATCAGAACAGCCTTTCTTCTGTGCGGCGGTTACTTCATTCAGACGGTCGAGTATGCCGCACATAGCTTTAATGCGCGGCTCTGAACTTCCGGTAAACGGCACTGCACTGCGGTTTTCCGCATAGTACAGCGAACCTCCGCTGACGTAATATGTGTACGGAGTTACGCCGTCCGGGATATCTCCGTATTCTTCTTTCGGTAATTCATCGTCTATGGTCGGCTCGGCGGAGAAATGACCGTCAAGTCTGCTGATGGCTTCGGAAAGCCGTTCGGCGGTATTGCCGTCCGACTTTATCGTGCGTGTGTTTCCGTATCTCCCCGAAACGATTTCCGGAGTTCCGAGCACCATTCCCGGGTTCTGCCGGAAATACCGATTTTCCTGAAATACGCTTGCTTCGCCGTAAACTCGCTCGGAACGAACCCAATCCAGATTTCGGTCATTTTCATGCTCAAATTCGAGTTTCTGAAAGAAAAGAACGTCCGTTACTGTCTGCGTTCCGGCTGTGCGGAATGCGTCCTCCGGGAGCCTTACGCCGCCGAGGAAATCCGCCTTTCCGGACAGCTCACGGCGGAACGAATCATCGTACTTGTCCATAGTTCCGGCGGAGGTGATAAGCGCCATTATTCCGCCGTGCTTCAGCTTGTCGATGGATTTCGCGAAGAAATAGTCGTGGATAAGGTATTCGTCATATTCCGGGTCGTAGGGCTTGAAATCCCCGAACGGCACGTTTCCGACAATTACATCGAATATGCCGTTTTCAAACTTTGTACGCTCAAATCCACGGTTCTGTATTTTCGCTTCGGGGTAGAGTTCCTTTGCGATACGGGCGGTCAGGCTGTCGAGTTCAACGCCGTATAAACGGCTGTTCTCCGCCATTTCTGCCGGGAGATTCCCGAAGAAATTTCCCGTTCCCATTGCCGGGTCGAGTATCTCGCCGCCTGTAAATCCCATGTTTTCAAGCGCCGTGTAAATGCTCTTTATGATATACGGCTCGGTGTAAAATGCGGTGAGCGTGCTTTCACGGGCGGCGGAATATTCCTTGTCCGTGAGCAGGTCTTTAAGCTCGGCATATTCGCGGCTCCATTTTTCTTTAGTGCTGTCGAATGCGTCTGAAATTCCGCCCCAGCCGCTGTAATGAGCAAGTATGTCCTGCTCCTCGGCGGTCGCATGGCGGTGTTCGGATTCGATTTGTTTCAGCGTTTTAATGGCTGTAACATTGGCGGTGTATTTTGCTTTCGGACCGGCGGGGTATGCGAAATTTTCGGGGAAGCGGTAGTTTTCCGGCGGTGGCGGTTTCTGGGTTATATGAGCGCGGTCTGTTGTTTCGATTTTGGGTGCGGCTGTTTCATCGGGTGCTGCAACAGGATGTTGCTGCTGTCGAAGCCCAAGCGCGGCATGGACGCCGCGCAACTCAGCTTCGACTGCGACACCGTGTCGCACCTCTGGCGGGTCAAAATACTGCCGTTCGCCGTCTATTTGCTTGATGTATACCGAAACATCGGCACTTTCTGCGGACATATCAATATACTTGCTGATACGCTCCAGCGCTTCTGAAACATCTATCGGATTATCGAAATAATCCTCCTGCGAATCGTCATTGAATAGAACAGCGTCATTCGCTGGCGAGGCAAAGAAAGTTATGTGATTTACGGTTTCGCGGAAATTGTCTTTTCGCTCATGACCGTTA
Source organism: uncultured Clostridia bacterium (assembly GCA_945931735.1). Lineage (GTDB taxonomy): Bacteria > Bacillota > Clostridia > Oscillospirales > Ruminococcaceae > CAG-115. The sequence continues at coordinate 5,892 of CAMEPN010000063.1, read as the reverse complement.
TTGTCAATGCCGCCTTCATAAACATCTGAACGCTCCTCAATCTCAATGTAATCGAGATTTGCAAAGTCGATATCCAAATCGTACTTTTCGATTCTGCCAGACAGCTTTATAGGTGCGACATCGTGTCGCACCTCAAGCTCTTTTTCCTCATCAGAAAGAGAAATCAAATCATCAAAGGATAGGAACTTGAGCGCAAGCTCGTTCATCTCGTCCAGAGAATTATACTGCTCCTCACGGGCAATATTGCCGCCGTATTCAGTCGTTATGCGGTACTGGACAAGGTCAGCGTAAACGCTGATTACCGCGCTGTTTTCCTCGTCGGTGGTGTATGCCAGGTCAACGTGCGACGGGTCCTCGATTTCAGCCGCACTGCCGAATTCCTGCTCGAAATAATCCTTGATGTACGCGGCGGCGCGGTTCAGAGATTCGTCAGGAAGCTCGTCCACTGGCGGTTCTTCCATCGTGAACTCATTATCGCCGAAAAGCGTAAACTGCTCGGCAGGCTGTTCCGGTGCGGCAATTTCGGTTGACTTGCTGGAATTCAGCCTGCTGTGCTGTTCCTGATTATATAAATACCCGAAAACCTCCGAGGTGATTTTGTCAACAGAATCGGACGTCAGCGGTTCGCCGGAAGCGAAGAATTCTGTGATCTCCTCCTCCGGAAATCCAAGCGCCGGATTGTGTCCGGTGTGCGCGGAAATCTCGCTTATCAGCTCGGAAACAGAATCCCGGCACATTGCACGGAACTGACCATATCCGGAATCGACGGGGAGATTTTTACCTGCTTCCGCGGCTTCATTCCAGTCGTTGAACTTCCACGGAATATCTATCGAACTGCGGTCGATTTTCTGGTATGATTCCTTGACGTGCGGCTTCGTGCGGACGCATTCCGCCGCATAAACAGCGAACATATCGGCGTTCAGCTTGATCGGATAATCCAAACCGCAGGCGGCGGTTTCCTTACGAATGTAGTCCAGACGGTCATTGTACAGACAGTGCGGATATTCGTAGTGAATCGCGAACCGCTGAGCGTCAAAAAGCGTCACTCGGCGGCGCGTTTCTATGTCGGATTCGGTGATGTACTTCCCGTTGTTTACCGCACTGCGGACGGCTTCGGCGACTTTCTTCCAGTTGAACCGAATGACCTGCCTATTGCTGAGAACCAGCTCGATCCCTTTTCCGTCGTGGTTACTGAAGCTTACCGGGTCGTCATTCCGGGAACTGCCGCCGATCCCGTATTCATTTTTCAGGAATTTCGCGAGTTCGTCTTTGTTTGGGGAGTTCTCGGAAACGTACTCGCTTATGCGGAATTTTCCGTTAGAAAAGCCGCTTCCGCGGATAATTTCATCTTCAAGGAGCTTCTGCGCATAATCGCTGTCCGGGCTTATTTCCTCCGGAATATCCGTAAAAACAGAAATGGTATCTGATTCGTCGTCAGATACCATTTCGTCTAGTTCTTCGTCATCAGGCTCATCGAGATTTTCTGAATCTCCGTCAGATTTGCCCGGCTCCGTACTTCCGCCGCCAGCCAAGATACGCTCGTCCGCAGGGATTCCCACGCGGCTTCCTGCGCCGCCATGTCTATCTCCGTCCGCTGGCTCACGCTCTCGGAGTAATCCCGGCTGAGGGAGGTTTTCGCCAGCAGGGAGCGCGCCGTGCTGTTCCGGGCTTTCTCCGCTTTCTTCCCGATCTCCTTCCATATCCGGAGGTACAGCCCGCTGATGTTCACCATATCCAGCGCTGTCGGGTCGAGGTCGTTCATCAGGTCCACCGCCTTGCGCTCCAGCGGAGTCATCTGCGCCCTGCCGTAATTCGTGAATTTCGGGTGAAACAGTCCGTTCTGATCTTCCTCGAATGGGATATCGTAGATGTCTTCCGCATACTCCAGCTTCATAACGCTCATATTCTTTTCTCCTTATGATTCCGTCTATCTCGCGCAGTACAGCTTGTGCGAGAGCCGTTGCGGCATTGCCTATCTCGACTATTGAAAGGTCGGAATTTATTTTCGACACGTCCAAGAAATCTATATCGCTTGGAATGCCGCACCTTGCCATGCAAATAAATTCTGCGCTTGCCCGAATGAACACTGCTGTTCTGGGATCATTCGAGATGGCATTATTTAATTTGCTATTATAATTATATACTATATCTATATTTTTGTCAAGGCTTTTCTGCAAATATTCTTCAAAAGAAACTGCGTTTTCTGCGTTCTCGGAATTGAATTTACCTACGATTCCGTCAGCCATTCGCTCGGAGAGCTTCCACTTGGAATTGTACGCCTTTCCATAGGTCTGGCGAACATCGAAAAGGTACATGAGCCGGGTATCCGTGCGGCTTCTGAAAACCGCCGTGGAATGCTCGCCGCGCCTTATGTACCGCCCGATATTGTTCCACTGGTCGATGGTCCCGCACATTTCCGCTTTGGGGTTCTGGAGAGTCAGGAGCATTGCCTCGCAGAAATTGAGCCTCCAGAAGCTGGAGGTCATTCTGAGCGTCTGCTCCCATACCTCCGGACTGCGGAGCTGGGGAAGCCGGTGGTCGTATATCTGGGCGATTTCGTTGAATCTGCTCATGGGTACCTCCGTATAATGAAAATGGAGCAATCTTTCGACTGCTCCATGGGTGTTATTTAATTGTGGTTTACAAAATAATGTGTCTGACCGATAAACGGGAATTTGTATTATTTCGCTATTAAGTATGTTACTATACCTACTCGATTTTTATCACATTCCACCGCACGAGATAGTATTTCTGTATTATCTTCATAAATATCATAGTACTCAACGATCCATCTGCCGCTGCCATCATTTTTTGGAAACGATTTAGTAGCGTATGTCTTCCGCTTTGATTTGTCATAGGAACTGTCTTCAAATAATATTGTCTTATCTTCCATTCATTCACCCCCGCTAAATTTCGATTTGTAGGGCTGACCCAAATACCCTACTATAAAATATACCACACACCAAAAGAAAAATCAACCATCAATTTCAGAATCCCTAAGAGCAGTACATTCTTACCGCCGCCGAAACGATTTCCGAAATCTCCTCCGCCGTTTTGCCGCCGAGATACTCCAAAATCAGTTCAGCCGGAACAGCCACCATGACCGGCGGCTTCGGTCTGAATATTTCCAAGATGACTCTCTCGGTAAGCGAATCAACGCCGGAAAGCTCACGGATTTTTCCAGAGGTGAGCTTCATTTCGGGGTGCCGTTTCAGAACATTAAGCAGAACTGCCCGTTCCTTAATTCTACGCAGGACTTCGGCGTCAAGGATACCGACGGTACCGCTGTCCAGCATGAGCAGGAATTCCTGTTCCAGATCGTTCAGCCGACCGTATAACTCCGACTGTTCCGATGTAATTCCGAGTTCCTTTTCAGCACGTTCGCCCAGTACTGCCGATACCCGTATCTGCTCCGAGAGAGTGAGTTCCGGAAATCGCTGGCGGTTGGTTTCCACGACTATCCGATTGGCGTATTCTTCAGTAATGAGCTTTCCATCGCCTATCCGGCAGGGGACTTTCACCCACATGAGCTGTTCTGCGACAGTCCGGCGGCGGTTTCCGGAAAGTATCTCATACTCGCCGTTCCCAGCGGAGCGAACAAGAAGCGGCTCGGTTATGCCCATTCGCGCAATTGACGAGCTGAGTTCCGACAGTTCGCCGCCGTCCGTGAAAATCGGAGAACGCAGGGGAAGCAGCCTGTCCAGCTCAATATTGTAGGACTTATCCTCCGGGAAGCACTTTGCAATAATGGCCTCGATGGTTTCTGTTTCCGGCAGTTCCGGTTCTTCTTCGTTGGAAACTGCGGCGAAGCCATCGTCAGGCATTTCGGACGGCTTATCGTCCTCGATAGGAATGTAGATAGCCTCCGGCTGGTATTCCGGTTCGGCTGGCTTCGGGGCAGGACGGATCTCCATGCTTTCCTCGGACTCCCGCTGAGCCTGTGCGAATGCTTTCATCTTTTCAATGTTCATGCTGTCCTCCGGTCTGTAATTTTTGGAGCGTATCGCGGGTTTAGCCCGCTGTTACGCAGATTGGGGGCGCATTTTACTGCGCCCCGGAGGTAATGTATGTGAACCCTGTGGCTGGGAGGGTTGTATAGAAACAGCGGAGATCTTTCGGTCTCCGCTTGGCTTTATTCTGTTGTGTGCTCAGGCTGTCTTGCCTTCGAAAAGCTTCTTTACTTCGTCCAGAGGGAGGTCTGTCAGGTCTGCAATCTGCTGAAGATCTCTTTCGCCCTTGTTCCAGAGATTATTAGCCATGCGGACTGCTCTCTCATTTGAAGCCAATTCCGCAGCCTGTCTTGCTCTCTTTTCGCCGTAATCTTCCACTAATTTACACATAGTATCAACACCCTCCTTGTCTTTCTTGAAATAACCTGCCCGGTCGGACAGTACCTTGTAGTGCATTTCGCGCGGATCCTTGCAGAAGAAATCCTGCATAAGCTCGCCCAGAGCCGTGCCGTTGCGAATCTCGCCGTTCACATATATTATGTGCGAACCGTCCGTGAATATTGCGTGGTCAAGCTCGGAGATCGTGCGGTTGACCGTGTAAAGCGGCTTTCCGCCTTTAAGCACGTCATGCTCGGTAATGAAAATGATGTAGCTTTCCGGAAGTTCATCAAACTTATCGCCTGGATTGAGCAGATTTGCGTCAAGCAGACTGCTGTTGTATCTCGCACGTCTTGGAGCCGCGCCGTCATCGCTGCGCTGGACCTCAACGTCGTACTGCTTGCCATGCTCGTCAACTGCGTAAATATCCAGCCGTGCTGAACGTCCCTGCAAATTTTTCAGTTCGAACTGCGAAACCACCCGTACAACTGTCAGGTCGTCCCGGTTCAGAATCACTCTGAGCAGAAGCTCCGCGCACGCTTTATCCTCGAAAACCTTACTCATGAACGTGTCGTCCATCAGCCGGAAATTTTCGATGATGTTAAGTATTTCAGCCCGGTTTTCGGCGCTGATGTCGCTGGTTTTTATCTCGTCCACAGGAATCACCGTCCCTTTCTTGAATTATAGCATATTATCCGCGAAAAATCAAGCGTTCGTGCCATCTGTTTTGCCCTCCGTGTACATTTTGTGCCATTCCTCAAGGATATCCCGGCGCTGGAGGCAGAAGTAGAAATACTCCGAAATCTCCTCGTTGGAAAGCTCGTCGCCGATGAGCTGGGTAACTTCCTTGCGCTGGAGGGTTATCTGTTTGGATGGCTTTTTCGCGGTATGTTTTAGCTCTGCGGGAGCGCTCGACTTTGCAGATTCTGAGCGTTCTGCCGGAGATTCTGCCGCGGTTTTATTCTCTCCGCAAATCTCCGCTATGTCGGATTCCGAAAAGAACTTCAAATTCGCAAGCGAGTTTGCATGTTCGACCGTGAATTTCCTTTCAGAATCCCGGCTGAGGTACGCCGCGATTTCCTCCTGACTGCTGTTCGGGAGCGCCGAAAACTGGCAGGCTGTCGCCAGCGTAAGTCTGCCGCTGTCGAGCAATTCCATGAGTTCCGGAACCAGACGCGTGCAGGCAATGTAGCGCTGGATAGTGCGCTTGGCTTCGCCGTATTTCTCGGCTATGTCCTTGGTGGCACGGCGGCTTCCGAGGGCTGTCAGAGCCTCCTGCTGTGCCTTGTACGCAAACGCGCGCTCGGACGGCAGAAGCTCGGTGCGCTGACAGAGGTTTGTGTCCGCCATGAGTAGCTTCGCACGGTTTTCGTCAACGTCCTTGACAATGCTGGGAACCGCCGTAAATCCGGCTCTGCGGCAGGCTTCAACGCGGTTGTGTCCGGCGATTATACGATACTTTCCTCCTGTGACAGGGGATACAATTATCCGGGACAGCAGTCCGTTTTCCCTGATGGATTCCACCAGCTCGTTCATTTTGAAGTCGCTGTACATCTTGAACGGC
>CAMEPN010000062.1 GCA_945931735.1 uncultured Clostridia bacterium | reverse complement strand
CGGGGTTCACACATCAACGTCATTGATATTTTTGGCGATACTGCGCCGGATATGAATGATATTCCCGCTGATATCCGACTATTTCAACTTGTTGATTTACAACGGCAGGAAACGCGCCTTGTTCGTGTTAGAACGCATTCACATCGTTAAAGTTGATCGCTTTGTCGTAACGTTTTGCCGATGGTTGTCGTGGCTGTAAACACTTATGATTTATATTAAGTTTAAGTTTTAACCGTGAAGATTTCTTTGGTTAATATTATTTGTGCAAAAATAACAATAATGAGCAAGCATTGTTGTTAGAAATCAACGAAAGTTTTCTTTTGGTTATATGCTTATTGATCTGAGTATCTTGTTTTTCAAAATGGGGGTTGAAAATTCGGTTGATTTATGGTATAATAATCGTAGAAAAGCTTTTATAAAATGATTGCATACAATTGCAGTTGATTATTGCATATAATGAAATATAGGGAGAGAAAAGTGTTTTTGAATCTTTATTATTTCATTTGAAAGGAGATGGTTTTATGACAACAGCAATTGAGTTAGCAAAATATATAGTAAACAAATGCGTTGATGACAATCATCCCATTACCAATCTTCAATTGCAGAAAATTCTTTATTATGTCCAGAGGGATCATTTACGCAAATATAATGAACGTGCATTCATAGATGAAATAGAGGCATGGAAATTTGGACCTGTTGTTCCTGAAGTTTATTATGCATTTTGCTATTATGGTGCAATGCCGATTGGAAACCGGTATGATAATGCTAGTAACATTGAAATCGATGATTTTGAATTGGTAAATAAAATTGTTGAAGAAAAACGTATTTTAAAGCCGTGGGATTTGGTGAATGATACACATAAAGCAGGCGGAGCTTGGGATAAGACATATCGAAACGGTGAAGGCAATCGTGCTACCATTAATATTGACTTAATTAGGAGGGACAATTAAGCAAGTATGGATGTGCAAAATGAAGAAAAGTTAAGGGTAGATTTTAGAAACCTTTTGTTTGACCTTTCAAAATCCCAAGATGCATTGCAGGATTCTGGTAAGAAAAAGCGCTCCAATTTCTATCAAGAATTGGAGCGCTTGTATTGGGATGAAAAATTTCAACATTATTCATCAGATATTTTTGTTGTTCTGAAAAATCTACAATCGGATAGTGTAGAGGGTAGTATTGATGTTTTAGGTCAGAATTTAGATCTTATTCGTCAAGGATACCAACAGAAGAATATAGCCTCCGATGGAACATCTAAGGACATTCAAGCACATATTCGGAAATTGTATGATGATGTTAATTTGTTAAGTTCACTAGTACTTACTGATGAAGCCGAAAATTGGAGATATTCTCAAGAGAACAGGCTGAAACAACAGGAGCAAAGGCTTAAACAACTTGACGAAAGCATTAATAAATCGCAAAGCAAATTAGAGCGAGTGGAAAAAAAGATTAAATCCTCGCAAAAAGAGTATATTGCTATTTTAGGTATTTTTGCTGCAATAATACTGGCTTTCACAGGCGGAATTACGTTCTCGACTTCAGTCCTTGAGAATATGCACAAATCAAGCATATATAGAGTTGTTCTTGTTATTTTGCTTATTGGCTTTACTCTTGTGAATGTTCTTTATTTGTTATTTATGTTCATTGATAAATTGGTTCGTAATGACAAGCGAATAATTCCAATAAAGCCTGTAATAACCTTTGATATAGCTGTTATTGCTTTTGTAATTATATTAATTGTTCTATGGACTAACGGGACGGTTGAATTACGAAACCGAAATATTAACGAAAACATATCTGAAAATGAATCTCATTCATCGGAAATTATTGATACTTCCGAAATTGATGATTCATTTTATGTGCAATCTCTTGATTCTGAATCAAGAGTTGCGGAATAAAAATCTCTTATACCATATATAATGGACATTTCCCCAGTTCTTGGAATAATTTGGATTGTTGGGATAAAAGTGTGAGAAACTGCAATCGTTGGTTGGCAAGAAATGTCTCAACAATACGGCTTTATGCGCGTTTTGGGGCGAAAAACGTTTAGACTGCATAATTAGAATTCTTCATCTCCACCAGCCAGTGGGACCGGCAGTGAATTTCTTCACTAGTTTCTGATAGGAGCGCTTTTGTCTTCCGAAATTATCTTAGAATAAAAATTGCGTGCTATTCGGTTGAGGATTTCAACGGTGTGTTCTTCTTTGCATGGGTAGAGATTACTATAAGTATTCCCCGCCGTTAGTACGTCGGGTGTGACCCAAACGGCGGACAATTCCCTAAATGTTTATTCCCCATTTACCAACAGTGAAGCGTGTACCAAAAAATTGTAAACCCTGATGTTTGGCAGTCCAGCGGCTACAGCGTAAGCTTTATTGTGATTCTCTATTGAGGTATCTCGGAGCGTCTGTTATCCGCAGCGATCCCGATACTTCTCGATGAAATTTTTTGTGGTGATTTGTTGGCATTGTTTGTGTTTGTAGAGAATTTTATCAGCGGCTCGGGTAGTTGAAAATCGCGGTAACTCGATATAATATTCGCTGGGGGTTCCGCATCACCGTCTTTTAGCTTCTGCGCAATGCTGCGGTGTATATTTTGGATATCATCGTCCATATCCGATAATTTGAAAACGATGATTTTGCCTTTTCTCGTGTCCGCGAGTTTGGTAGAGTTTCGTAAAGATGACTTTTGGTGGGTTATTAAATTACTGTAAAACGCTGACAGAAAAAACGAAAATCTTGTGCGGCACTACAGCGGAGCATAGCTCTCCTCTAAAAATCTATTTCATATAGCATAGACAGAGTTTTCCACAACGTACGTTGTGGAAAACGATCCGAATTTTACTTCGCCGACAGCCGTCGGCGATTTTGCTTTGTGGATAAGATTTCCCGAGTTAAATAAAGCCGACCGCAAAACCGTAAAATTCTCCCGGCGCTGTTACAGCGGTAAGGCGGTTCTTTTCCGAAAATCATTTTTTATAACATAGACCGGTGCGCCCCTGCTGATTGCAGGGGTTTAATATTTTTTCGTTTCACAAAATTATCTTGTGCCCCTGTGTCCCGCTTGAATAATGGCGTCATAGCGGGCTTCGGTATTGTAAGAAACTTGTTCGTTTACTATAAGTCTGTACGGTCATTCCCATATATTGTATTTTGCGTTGTCCTTATGATGTCCTTTGTGTGGTAAAATTATAATGTATAATCAAAAATGGGGTAGGGTCGTTACGCTTGACGCAACGGAAATTCTATGGCATAATAAGCGAAAAGCTTTTTAGTTCCCGCATATTTGCAAATTAAAGCTATGCTTTGTTTGCGTCGGGCAATTGAACCATGACCCTGCGGTCAAAGAAATCGGCAATTCGTGATCTGCCGAAAAACAGATAAAGAGGCTTGATAATTATGGCTGAAATTGAGAACATGATGGAGAACAACGAAATATCAGCGCTTAAAACCAAAGCGTTCGCGGCTGACCTGCTTGCGGCTGTGAATATAGACGGCAGCATTCGGGATATTATCAGTTATATAATAAAAGAAGTCGGCGAATTTACCCGTTCGGACACGGTCTGCATTTATGACGCGGGAACAGAACAGGACAGCGTGAACAAGGTATATCAGTGGAACGCAGACGATCCGGCTGTTGATGACGAACGGAAAAAAGCAATGCCGGAATACGGTGCGGAGGATTGGATCGATACTCTCAGAACAAAGAAGCTGGTATTGATCGAGGACAGAGATAGCATACGGGAAAAATGCCCTTGGAGTATGAAAGAATGGAGAAGCAGGGCATTCGCGCGTTTCTTATCATCCCTCTATACACCAAGAGCAGAATGCCGTCGTGTATGTGCCTGATAAACCCCGATCTGTCGGCGTTCGCGCTGCTTGAATCAACATGGCTGTACTTAGGGCAGGAGATAGGCTTGTTTCTTCATCAGGAAAAGGTAAACCGCAAATATCTTTTATTTATGGAAGGGATACGCTCCAGCAACCTGTCCGAATTTCTGGTCGATTATACCGCAAAGAGGTACGAGGCGCTGCGTATAACCAAAGTGCTTAGCAAGGTCATTCCGGAAGAGGGAGAATGGGAGTGGATAAGGCAGTTTTATGCTTCCATAATCAAGCCGGAATATCGGGAGGAATTTCTGCGACGTACAGAGCGGGAATACATGGAAACATTTCTGTGCAGAGAACAGACCTCCTTTTCGATAGACCTTGAGCGCGAGGTAAACGGGAGCAACACATGGTTCCGCCTTGAGTTTTCCGTTGTATCTCTTGATGAAAACGGACATCTTGACCGATTTGTCGTGCTTGTAAAAGACATCACACAGATGAAGAGGGAAGAGAAAGAGCATCAGCAGATGATTACGGCGCTGAGCGGCTTCTATAAGGTAAGCTTCATGATAGACGTGGTGAACGGGACGACGCAGGTGATAAAGCATTCCGACGCTATCAGGCAGTATTATCCCGACGGAATTATCCCGCACGAGGTATTTTTGGATATATTCAGCGGCAAAATGGTCGAAAAGGAATATGTCGAGCCTGTTCGTCAATTTATGGAGCTTGACACCATGGAGCAGCGTATGAAAGACAAAAATGTGCTTTCTTTTGAATATCAGGGAAAACAGATCGAATGGGGACGTATCGTTCTTGCTCCGGCAAAATGGGATCAGTCGGGCAGGCTGGAAAAGGTGGTTTTTGCCGTTCAGGATATCACGGAACAAAAAAGCCGCGAAGAATGGATGCAGTTCAAAATGGAGCATGACGAGCTGACCGGAGCGCTTAATCGTACCGCGTTCAACAGAGTTACCAAGCTGTTAGAGGGGTCTGCGACGCCGTTTGCTCTTGTGCTGCTGGATATTGATAAATTCAAGTCGATAAACGACACCTATGGACATGATGTAGGAGATCAGGTTCTGACCCGTCTTGTATCGGCTCTTGATGAAGAAATGCGCGCGGTCGACAAGGTATTTCGTCTTGGCGGCGATGAATTTGCTGTTGTTATGAATCGTATGACATCGGCACAGGCGGGCTTCGTTAAAACCGCCATTGAGAATGTAAATGATACCATAATGCAGGGCATGAACGGGCTGCCGACATTTTCTGTCAGCGCGGGGGTAGCATTTTCTACATGGGGATATGATGAAGCGTTATATCGCAATGCGGACAAGGCGCTTTATCGCACAAAGGAAACGACCCGCAGAGGATGTACCGTTTTTGAAGAAATGGCTGCGGCAGATGAATAACGCGGCAAGAAGCAAGGCAATCGAAACATTACATGAAACTGTTCAAAAGCGCTGCAATACTCAGGCTTCTTTGACCTCGACGCGTAATTGTTTTTTGCGGGTTTTCTAAATATACAGCCCCTCGAACGGCTTTTGCAGCTGTTCAAGGGGCTGTTGTAATTATTATGCATTTTTCTCGAAGGTGAACGTATTTCGGTTGTTGCCCATTGCTTTAAGGTTGCGTTTCTGCGCCGTGCGGAGCATCATCTGCGCCACCGTATAGCTTCTTAGCGATTCCACGGGATTATCGGGGTCTGTCATATCGTAAATTACGCCGTCGTCGCGGAGTATTATGTAGTTCCTATCGCATATATTATACCGAATAATGTCATAGGCCATATGCGTATGGCGCGTTCGATATCGTTTTCGCAAATCTTGACGACCGCTGGCGGGACGGGCTTAAGATGAAAGAATTTGTCCGCAGATCCAATCCTAAGGCGAAGTTCTTCCTCTGCGGAAACGCACGCGACCTGTACGACCGGAACATCGTCGACGAGGACGGGAACATCAGCGAGGACGGCACTTACGAGCAGCTTATCAAGCAGGGCGGCTTCTTTGCGGACAAAAAGAAGAACGCCCGCTGCGGGGCGTTTGTGCTTTTATTTGCGCGGCGGGTTCGGGTATTATTTTCAAAAATGAAAGGCAGTTTGTTTACCGGGCTGCCTTTTTGTTAATGCGTTATCCCTCAAATTCAAAAAACGGCAAATAAGCGCCTCTGCGTCGATTTCATAACGGCAGGCGGAAATCATACTTGACAAAATACTGCGCGGCGGGGCTTGACTTTACGTTGAGTTTGAGTTATACTAATAAATAACGGCGCTTGCGCGCAAATCTGTCCCCGCAAGCCACGCGGGGCGTGAAAGGAAAAAATAACACATGAACAACACAGAAAAGACCCTTGACAAGGTAAAGGCGCTCTGCGTGGGCAGGGGCTTTGTTTACCCCGGAAGCGAGATCTACGGCGGTCTTGCAAACACATGGGACTACGGCCCTCTCGGCGTCGAGCTGAAGGAGAACATCAAGAAGGCATGGCGCAAGAAATTCGTACAGGAGAACAAGTACAACGTAGGTCTTGACAGCGCGATACTTATGAACCCGCAGACATGGGTGGCTTCGGGTCACGTCGGCGGATTTTCCGACCCGCTGATGGACTGCAAGGACTGCAAGACCCGTCACCGCGCGGACAAGCTTATCGAGGATTTCGGCGAGGCGGAGCCTAACGGCTGGTCAAATGAGAAGATGATGACATATATCCGCGAAAAGGGCATCAAGTGCCCCAACTGCGGAAGCACGAACTTCACGGATATCCGCCAGTTCAACCTTATGTTCAAGACGTTTCAGGGCGTTACCGAGGACAGCAAGAGCGAGATCTACCTCCGTCCCGAAACGGCGCAGGGTATTTTCGTAAACTTCAACAATATCCAGCGCACGAGCCGCAAAAAGGTGCCTTTCGGTGTTGCGCAGGTCGGCAAGTCGTTCAGAAACGAGATAACCCCCGGGCAGTTCATATTCCGCGTTCGCGAGTTCGAGCAGATGGAGCTTGAGTTCTTCTGCAAGCCCGGTACCGACCTTGAGTGGTTCCAATACTGGAGAAGCTACTGCAAGAAATTCCTGCTTGATCTCGGCTTAAAGGAGGAGAATATCCGCCTGCGCGACCACGACAAGGAGGAGCTTTGCTTCTACTCCAAGGCGACGACCGACTTCGAGTTCCTGTTCCCGTTCGGCTGGGGCGAGCTTTGGGGCGTTGCGGACAGAACCGACTACGACCTCACCCAGCACCAGAAAACGAGCGGCAAGTCTATGGAATATTTCGACCCCGAAACAAACGAGAAGTATATCCCCTACGTTATCGAGCCGTCGCTCGGCGTTGAACGTCTGTTCCTTGCTGTTGTATGCGACGCATACGACGAGGAAGCTCTCGAGGACGGCACGAGCCGCACGGTAATGCACCTGCACCCTGCGCTGGCTCCCGTAAAGGCGGCTGTTCTTCCGCTGTCGAAGAAGCTGTCCGACAAGGCGGGCGAGCTGTTCGACGAGCTGTCGAAGTACTTCAACGTTGAGTTCGACGAGGCGGGCGCTATCGGCAAGAGATACCGCCGTCAGGACGAGATCGGCACCCCGTTCTGCATCACCTACGATTTCGACACGGAAACCGACGGCTGCGTGACCGTCCGCGAGCGCGACTCCATGCAGCAGGTCAGAATACCGCTTGCCGATGTAAAGGCTTATATCGAGGAAAGAATTTTCTTCTGATAAACTGATAAAATAAAAACACTCTCATTGCATTTGCGGTGAGAGTGTGTTATTATATGGGCGGAGGTGGTCGAAATGGCAGGACTAATTTCAGATATTATGTCAAAGAATACGAAAGCTCCCTTTTTGAGCTGAAATAAACATCGCGGCACGCCGATAAAACGTGCCGCGATTTTTTTATTAAATGATTTTTATTCGAGGTTTATTGTATAGTCGCCTATCGTGACGGAAGCCAGATCTTTCACATTTATCGGCTTGTCGAGCAAAGCGCTGTGGATCTCACGGACGCCATTATATTCGGCGGTTTCGCTGATACAGTAATTCTTGACCTCTGTGCCGTCCTTAAAGCGGTAGATAAGCGGTTCGTTCCTCAGCGAAAGATGCCCGATATTCTCGCCGCGCTGTGTGTACCACTGAATGCTCAGCGGCGTTATCACCACATCTTCAAGAAAATATCGGTAGTTGTCCTGGGTCATCTCAGCGTTTGGCGAAACGGCTATGCGGTCGGTGTTCATGAAGTCCAGCGGCAGGGAAAGTACAACCGGCTCTTCCAACTTCATTTCCCACCATGAGTGATCGCCCGCATTCATGCTAAACGTGTTGAATTCAACCTCAAGGATCATGTCCTTGCTCAGATATCCGTCTTGGTAGTAATATGCGTCTGTTCTGGAACAGCTTGCCCCGTTATCGCCCGAAACCTCGTCCGGCATTATAAGAGAGGATCCGAAACTGTCCGCGTGTTCGCAGCCGGGCATCAG
>CAMEPN010000061.1 GCA_945931735.1 uncultured Clostridia bacterium | reverse complement strand
ATAAGCGAGGAGCTGCGGGACGGCTCGCGAAGGTATTTTACAGAGGGCGACCATGTCACCGCGCTGGCGTTCGACGGGGAGGAGCCTGTCGGATGCGCGACGATTTGCTTTATAAGCGTAATGCCGACCTTTTCCCACCCCGCAGGACTTCGCGCGCATATCATGAACGTATACACCCGCGCGGAGCACCGCAGAAAGGGCGCGGCGCGGAAAATGATGACCCTGCTTCTTGACGAGGCGAAAGCGCGGGGAGCGAGCTATATTTCGCTCGACGCGACGGAAAGCGGCAGACCGCTTTACGAGGCGCTGGGATTTGCGCCGTCGGAGGAGAGCATGGGGCTTGTCCTATCGTGACCGAGATATCGGATAAACGGCAGAAAACGGAGGAAATATGGATACAGACAGTACCCGAAGTACGGAAAACGCAAACGAACACAAACGCAAGAGCCACAAGGTAAGAAAGGTGCTGCTCGCGCCGCTCAGCGCGCTCAATCACGGGCTGACCGCGCTGCTTAAAAAACTGCTTGGCGCGGATTATTCGGACGTGACCGAGGACGAGGTGCTCGGCATGGTGGACGCGCTCGCAAAGGACGAGGACGACGACACCATCGAGGAAGATTCCGCGCAGATGATAAACAACATCTTCGAGTTCAGCGGGCTTAAGGCGGGCGACGTAATGACCCACCGCACCTCGATAGTCGGCGTGGATATCGACACGATAACGCTCGACGACATTATTTATCTCGCGCTTGACATGGGCTTCTCGCGTATCCCCGTGTATAAAGGGTCTATCGACAGCATAGTCGGCATCATCATTGTAAAGGACCTGCTCTGCCTTATCGGGAAGAAGGACCTGTCGGATTTCGCGGTGCGGGATTTCCTGCGCGACGTCATTTTTATCCCCGAGGCGTGCCCCTGCCCCGAGATATTCAAGTCGCTGACCGCGCTGCGCTCGGGCATGGCGGTGGTGGTGGACGAATACGGCGGCACGGCGGGGATAGTCACTCTCGAGGACATTATCGAGGCAGTCATGGGCAATATTCAGGACGAATACGACGACGAAAAGAGCGACATTGTAAATATAGGCGACGGGCAGTATGATGTCGACGGCGAGGCTGACCCCGACGAGGTTTTCGCGCTGTTCGGCGTGGAGCTTCCCGAGGAGCACGAATACGAAACCATTGCGGGCTTTGTCACGGACAAGCTCGGGTATATACCCGAGGGCGCGGAGCTTACGCCGCCGTCCGTCGAGTACGAGGGAGTAAAGCTGGTCGTTCTTTCCGTCGAGGACAGAATGATAAAGAAAATACGCGTTTCGGCAGCGCCGAAGGCTGTATCCGATAAGGAAGATGAAGATGAGGATAAGTAAAAAGAAGCTCGCAGCGGAGGTCATTTCCCTGCTAAAAGAGGAATATCCCGACGTAAAATGCGCGCTGATATACGAAAAGCCGCATGAGCTGCTGATCGCGACGCGGCTTTCCGCGCAGTGCACCGACAAGCGCGTGAACATGGTAACGCCCGCGCTGTTTGAGCGGTTCGGGAGCATTGACGAATTTGCCGCCGCAGAGGTGTCCGAGGTCGAGGAATATATCCGCACCTGCGGACTGTTCAAAACAAAGGCGAAGGACATCGTCGAGATGTGCATAATGCTGCGCGACGTATACGGCGGCGTTGTCCCCGACAGCATAGACGAGCTGACGAAGCTCCCCGGGGTCGGTCGAAAGACCGCGAACCTTATCGTAGGCGACCTTTACGGAAAGCCCGCAATGGTGTGCGACACGCACGTTATCCGCCTGTCGAACAGGCTCGGTCTTGCGGACACGAAAGACCCCGCGAAAGCGGAAAAGGAGCTGCGCGCCTGCGTTCCGCCCGAGGAGGGGCTTATGCTCTGCCACAGGCTGGTATGGCACGGGCGCGGGGTGTGCGCGGCGAGAGCGCCGAAATGCGAGGCGTGCGTTCTGAGGAACATATGCAGGTCGAAGGATAAGACGGGGGTATGACATGACGTTTTCATACTGCCCGAAATGCGGCGAAAGGCTCGTCATGCGCGAGATAGGCGACGAGGGCGCCGTTCCGTTCTGCGAAAACTGTTCGCGGCCGTTTTTCGACTTTTCCTACACCTGTGTTATTTGCCTTGTCACCGACGGAGAGAGCAGGTTCGCGCTGATAAAGCAGGGCTATGTTTCGGATAACCACGTCTGCGTGGCGGGCTATATTAAGCGCGGGGAAACGCCCGAGGAAGCCGCCGCCCGCGAGGTTGCGGAGGAAACGGGGCTGAAAGTTCGGTCGCTTCGTTATCTTATGAGCCGTTACCACGCAAAGAGCGACAACCTTATGCTCGGATTTGTTGTCACGGTTGAACACGGGGAATTTACGCTCTCGGGAGAGGTCGACAGCGCGGGGTGGTTCGGCGCGGAAAAGGCGCGGGAGCTGCTCAGAAAAAGCTCCGTCGCAAAGGAATTGCTCGAGATATACCTTTCGGAATAATAAAAAGCACGCATTCCGCCATGAAATGCGTGCTTCAGCTTGTCGAAAAAGCTAATTTTGCCCGCGAAGCGGGCTTTTTAAATCCGTTTTTTGCCACGGGTTTCCCGGGGCAAAAAACACTTCTATCCGCACAAGTGTGCGGTTTGGCGGCTTTGCCGCCAAACCGTGCGCGCAGGGCGGATGTACTCTGTCGGAAAAGTCTTTAGACTTTTTCGACAGACTCAGCACGCATTCCGTCATGAAATGCGTGCATTTTTTATTTCCCGATATACCTGTATAACCCGTCCATTCCGCGCTCGATAAGCCCGCTTATCTCCAGCTCGATAAGGTCGGAGCTTGCGTCGATAAAGGAAACACCCGTTTTCGCGATCATCGAGTCAATGTCGGCAGGCTTTTCCGCGATATAACGGACAAGCTCCGCCTGCTGCGGTGTCAGCCCCGAAAGAGCGCTTTCGTCCGGGGCGGTGTTCTGCTCCTCTTCCTTTTCGGGGGCAGGCTCCGCGGGCTTTGCTTCCTTTGCCTTTTCGGGCTTAGCTTCAGCCGGCCTGTATGCCATGATGTCGCTGTATGAGCTTTTTCGGAGGTAGCTGTACAGATTTGCGTTCACTATGTCAATATAGCTGAAAACAGGCACCGCGCCGTCGCGCAGCAGCGGCATAACTCCCGCGTATCTTGACGACAGGATATCGTGCGGCGGTACGCAGAACAGGTCGCGCCCTTGTTCGATGGTGTGCTCCGCCGTCAGCAGGCAGCCGCTTTTCGAGGACGCCTCGAGTATAAGCGTGCCCATTCCCAGTCCCGAAATTATCCTGTTCCTGAACTTGAAATACGCACTGAAGGTTTCGGTAAACGGGAGCAGCTCGCTCACCAGCGCGCCGCCCGTATTGATAATGTCCTCCTTGAGCTGCGCGCTCTCCCTCGGGTAATCCACCATTATGCCGCAGGCGAGCACGCCTATCGTCCTCCCGCCGCTGCTGAGGCAGGCGCGGTGAGCGACGGTGTCCAGCCCGACGGCAAGCCCGCTCACTATCACTGTACCTATCTTGGTGAGGTCGGAGCACAGCCGCTCGCCCACTTTTTCGCTGTAAGGGTCGGGGCGGCGCGTTCCTACGACGGATATCGACACCTCGTCGTCCAGCCCCGCAAGGCTGCCCCTTACGAAAAGCAGTATAGGCGGATTGAAAATGACCTTTAAGCGGAGGGGATATTCCTCGTCCTCGAGGGTTACTATGCGGATATTGTTTTTCGCGCAGACCTCCAGCACCTTCCTTACGTCGCCCGTGCGCACCCTTTCGGCGCGTTTTCGCTCCGCGTCGGAAAGGAGCGGGCAGTCGTCACGAATGAACTGCGCGGCTCGTACCACGTCGCCGTCGAACATATCGAGTATGCGCTTGCTTTTCGGGTTATAGGGCTGCATGACGAGGAGTATCCATATCCACACCTCAATATGTTCGTTCATAGGTACACGTCCTTTCGCCGGCGTAAAATTTATACCATAAAGACAGCGCTTGTGAACGCGGGGAGAGTAAGTCCGCCAAGCTCTGTTTTTTCTCCCGTGAGAAGATTTTCCTTTTCCCCGCCCATGTTGAGGTTAAAGGTAAAGGGCGCGCTGTCGCAGTTTATTACGGTGAGCAGCGTTTCGCCGTCGGCGCTGCGCGAGAACGCATACTGGCGGTTGGTGAGCTGTACCTGCTTGTAGTCGCCCCAAGCCGCCGCGGGGTGATTTTTCTGTATCTCCGCGAGCGCCTTTATGTGCGCGGAAAGGTCGAGAATACCCTCGCTCTTCATTTTTTCGGCGTTAAATTCGGGGCGCAGCGCGTCATCGCCGCCGCCGCGCTTGTCGCCCTCTATGCCGTATTCGCTGCCGTAATAAACGGCGGGAATGCCCGGCATCATGAACATCAGCGTGTAGATGAGCGGCAGGTGCTCCTTTGTTTTCAGCATGGTCGCTATTCTTGTGACGTCGTGGTTGTCGACAAAGGTGTAGAGGTGCTTGCCCCTGTAAAGGCACCAGTTCTCGCTTCCGAACTGACGGTTTATCGAATGCGCTATCTCGAACATATTCATGTCGTTGAAGCTCGAGAAAAGCCCCTTGTAGCATTCGTAGTTAGTAACGCTGTCCAGCATTTCGGGGTTCATCCACTTGTTGTAATCCCCGTGCAGCGTTTCTCCGAGGAGGAAGAAGTCATCAGCCAGCCACTTGCAGTGACCGTGAAGCTCCTTTAAGAAATTAAGGTCGAGGCAGTACGCCACGTCAAGGCGCAGACCGTCAATTCCAAATTCCTTTTTCCAGCCGGTGATGCAGTCCTTGAGATACTGCTTTACCTCGGGGTTGTAGAGGTTGAGCTTTACCAGCTCGTAATGCCCCTCCCAGCCCTCGTAATAGAAGCCGTCGTTGTAGCAGGAGTTGCCCTCGCGGACATGGAACCAGTCCTTTTTCGCGGAGCCGAGCTTGTGCTCGCGCACATCTTTGAATGCACCGAAATCGCGACCAACGTGGTTAAATACTCCGTCGAGAACAACGCGCAGACCGTTTTCGTGCAGCGCTTGGCATACCTTGGCGAAGTCCTCGTTGGTGCCGAGGCGGCGGTCTATTTTTGTGTAGTCAACAGTGTCGTAGCCATGCGCGACGCTCTCAAAGACAGGCCCGAAGTACACGGCGTTGCAGCCGAGCGATTTTATGCGGGGTATATCGTCTATCAGCCTAAGAACAGCATGGGACGTTTCAGCATTGGGGTCGTTGACCCTCGGGCAGCCGAAATATCCTATGGGGTAAATGTGGTAAAAGACAGCGTTTTCAAACCAGTTCATACAGAAAGCTCCTTAAAAAAATATCGCATTATCCTGCTTTTCCGCCCTTTTTCGGGGCGGAGCGGATAAAAATTTGCGGGGAGGTCGCGGATGTCCTGCGGCAGATCCCCGCATTATGATATCACATTATATCACAAAAGGTCGTATTTGTCAATGTTTTTGTGCATACTTAACAAATTGACTAGAGATTATTATTGCATTTATGCAAAAAATGACCGTAATGTCTTGAAAACAGCCGTGTAACGTGATATAATATTTACATATAAGTTTAGTAATTAAAATATCAACTTCTATGAATGTCATTTTGCGTTTTATTTATTTTGACAGCATGGTACAGACATAAGGTGACCAAAGTATTTGAGGTTATCGAATATATATGAGGTGCATTGTGATAAGTGGGATAAAAACAACGAAAAAATATATTAAGGCGGCGCTTTGCGTTCTTGCCGCGCTGATTGTTTTCGCGGCGTCGATGCCTGTAATTGCGCGCGCGTCGGGCGAAGCGGTCATCGTCGGGGCAAACCCGTCGTTCGGCGTGTCAAAAAGCGGCTCGTCGTATTACGGGGCGGCGTATGATTATCTCGAAAACATAAAAAGGCTGACCGGCCATAACTATGTTTATGTCGAGGGAACGCCCGAGGAGCTTTTTGAAATGCTCCTCGACAGGAAAATAGACATTATCCCCTGCGTAACGGAAAGCGAGGCGGCGCTTTATTCGGAGCTTGCCGCTGCGGACGGCGCGGATTTCATGCCGATGATGACCGACCTGTCGCTGATGACGAAATACTATGCCATTTATGTATATGACGGCGGCACGGGCAGCGACATAAGCTACGGCGACATTCAGGCACTCAGAAAAATGAAGATCGGCTATCTTGCCGAGGACGCGGAAAGGTATTTCGACGGAGGTAAGTTTGTCCTCAGCAATCTCGAGGGCGCGAACTTCGTGCTTTATAACACCGAGAGCCAGATGAGATCCGACCTCGTCGCGGGAAAAGTCGACGCGGTTGTAAAGGACTGCTTCCGCTCGATGGAGAACGAGAAGATAGTCTATATGTTTTCCGACGAGGCGTGCTATTTTGCCGTGTCCGAGAGCGACTCGCGGCTTGCGGACGAAATAAACGCGGCTGTCGCCGACATTGCGGTGAACGACCCTGCGTTCGCTTCGGAAACTTATGAAAAGAACCTCTCGCGCTACGGCGCGCAGCGGCTCGCTTTCACGGCGGGAGAGAAGGATTATATCTCGAAAAATCCGGTTATAGATGTTGCATATAACACGGAATCCGCGGTGGTGGACGACGCTTCTAGGGTAGGCAGCCTGTCGGGGCTGAGCGAAAATATGATCGGAAAGCTCGCGGAAACCGCGGGCATTAAGATAAATCTTGTGGTCTGCGCCAACCTGTCCGAATGTATGGATAAACTTGCGTCGGGCGAAGCGGACGCCGTATACGGCGGAGTAAACATGGGCAGCACGGCGGCGTATGCGGACTGCAACGTCACCCGCCCGCTCATCAAGACCCCTATGGCGATCGCTGGAAAAAGCAGCGTTATACTTAACGGCTCCCTCAAGATCGCCGTTCCGTTTTACGGGGACGACATAACTCAGTACGTGAAGCAGCTCTACCCCGGGTCGACCGTTCTCCCGTATGATAATGTAAGGGTGTGCATGGCTGCGGTAGAAAACGGGCAGGCGGACATCGTATGCGCGGGAGCGTATGAGCTGGTTTACCTTATAAACAACGGATACGGCGGCTTTTCGCTTATCGACGTGCTCAACGACTGCCACTGCGAGCGTTTTGCGGTCAGCGCGAATAATACCGAGCTGTTCGGCATTCTCGAGAAATCCATGGCTCTGATAGGCTCCACCGAAATGTCGACGGCTTCGTATGAAAGCATGGTAAATTACCTCAACGAAACAAACTCCGTCGGCAGGTTTGTGGATAAATATGTCGGACTGTTCATTGCCGTGGCGGCAGCGTTGGTGCTTGCTATCGCGGGGCTGATACTTGCGATGTATCTGAAAAGCAGTCGCGCGGGAGATATCGACCGCCTTACCGGCGGCAGGTCGAAGCGCAGGTTCATCGAGGATTCGCAGCGCGCGGTCAAAAAGAGCTCTCCCGAAAAATGGGCGCTTGTCATATTTGATATTGACAAATTCAAGTACATAAACGACCGCCTCGGCTACGAGGAAGGAAACCGTATGCTCGAGCGGCTGTATAAGACCGTCGGCGACCACCTTGCGGACGACGAGATATACGCCCGCATCTCCGACGACAACTTCGCCTGCACGGTTCACAACGCCTCGGACAACGAGCTTACCGCAAAGGTACAGAACATCTTCAACGAGTTTGAGCGCAGGAACGCGCTGTTCGTGAAATATCCGGTGATATTCAGCGCTGGTATCTGCCGTCTGGGTCAGTGCGTCGAGAAAAACGGCTCTGTGGACATGAACGCGGCTGTCGACCGCTGCACCATAGCGAAAAAGACCATCAAGGGAATGCACAGCCACGCTATCGCATTCTACGACGGAAAGATACGCGACAAGGTGCTTCGCGAAAAAGACTACGAAAACGTAATGCCGACCGCGCTCGCCGAGCACGAGTTCCAGTGCTACCTCCAGCCGAAATACGGGCTTAAATCCCGCCATATCGAGGGCGCGGAGGCTCTTATCCGCTGGAACAGCAAGGACTTCGGCTTTGTATATCCGAACGACTTTATCCCGCTGAGCGAGAAGAACGGCTTTGTTGTAGAGCTTGACTTCTTTATTCTCGAGGAGGTCTGCAAGACCATGCGCCGCTGGCTCGACGAGGGGAAAACGCCCGTTGTTATCTCGGTCAACCAGTCGCGCCTGCACCTCAATTACGACGACTATATCTGGCGCCTGCGCGAGATAGTGGACAAATACGAGATACCGTATGAGTATATTGAGCTTGAGCTGACGGAGAGCGTTTTCACCGAGAACGCCGAGCTTCTTATCAAGGTGATGAAGAAGCTGCAGCAGGATTATGT
>CAMEPN010000060.1 GCA_945931735.1 uncultured Clostridia bacterium | reverse complement strand
GCTTCTGCCGAGGAAATTACGGTTAAATGTACGCAGGGAAACGCCCTTGCTGTTGGGCGACTGACCCATGCCAATGCAGGGGCCGCAGGCGCTCTCAAGTATTCTCGCGCCCGCCGCGATAAGTATGGACAGCGTACCGTCCTCGGCGATCTGGTTGAACACCTGCTTGGAGCCGGGGGCAATGGACAGGCTTACGTCGGGGTGAACGGTCTTGCCCTTTAAGATATGAGCGACCTTGCGCATATCCTGTAAGGAGGAGTTGGTGCAGGAGCCGATGCAGACCTGATCAATCTTTATCTGTCCGATCTCCTCGACAGACTTTACGTTGTCGGGGCTGTGGGGACAAGCGGCAAGCGGAACAAGCTCGGAAAGGTTTATGTCCACTTCCATGTCATAAACAGCGTCGGGGTCGGCGGACAGCGGAACATAGTCCTCTTCCCTGCCCTGCGCTTTGAGGAACTGAAGCGTGGTTTCGTCGGACGGGAATATTGAAGTCGTCGCGCCAAGCTCCGCGCCCATGTTGGTTATAGTCGCGCGCTCGGGAACGGACAGGCTCTTTACGCCCTCGCCGGTGTATTCCATTACCTTGCCGACGCCACCCTTTACGGACAGTCTGCGAAGCACCTCGAGTATAACGTCCTTTGCGGACACCCAGTCGTTGAGCTTTCCGGTGAGATTTATCTTAACTACCTCGGGCATGGTGATGTAATAAGCGCCGCCGCCCATTGCTACCGCAACGTCAAGTCCGCCCGCGCCCATTGCCAGCATACCGATGCCGCCGCCGGTGGGAGTGTGGCTGTCGGAGCCGATGAGGGTCTTTCCGGGCTTGCCGAAGCGCTCGAGATGTACCTGATGGCAGATGCCGTTTCCGGGGCGGGAGAACCAAATGCCGTGCTTCTTTGCAACGGAGCCGATGAAGCGGTGGTCGTCGGCGTTCTCGAAGCCGCTCTGGAGTGTGTTATGGTCTATATAAGCCACGGAGCGCTCCGTCTTAACGCGGTCAACACCCATTGCTTCAAACTGAAGATACGCCATTGTACCCGTAGCGTCCTGGGTAAGGGTCTGGTCGATGCGAAGCCCTATCTCCGTTCCCTTTACCATTTCGCCGTCAATGATATGCGCCTTGATTATCTTTTCGGTCAATGTAAGTCCCATAACTTGTTCTCCTTTGTTTTGTTTTTATAGGGGATATATCTTTCGATATATAATATATTATATACCATATAAGCCGTTCTGTCAAGAAATTCACAAAAATAATTCTATATAATCTGTAAGCGGGCGGAGAATTGTGGAAATAATTCCCTGCATTTTTATGCGTTGATCATAAATATTGCGCCGGAAACGAGCATAAGACAGCACAACAGGAAAAAATATCATGTTAATTTTCTGTTAAGGATACTGAATAGATGTAGAAATTATTTGTGCTGAGTGATATAATTAAATATACCACATTGCAAAGTTGAAAATCGGAGGCTATGTAAATGTCACGTCATAAGAGAAAACGCAGGGTCGCTGCCCTGCCGCAGATAACAGCATTGAGCACTTACGGCGGAAGCCCCATACACCACGAGTCGCTAACCATTGAGGAATACGAGGCGATAAGACTTATAGATTACATCGGACTGACCCAGAGCGAAGCGGCAGAGAAAATGGACGTCGCACGAACAACTATTCAGGCGATTTACTGCAAGGCGCGGTTCAAGATAGCCCGCTGCATGGTCGAGGGCGGGATAATGAAGGTCGAGGGCGGCGAATATTACATTCAGCCGGACGAGCAGTCGCCCGAGCACGGCTCCAACATATGACTTCATATATTTAAGCTCCGCATTTTGCAATGCGGGGCTTTTTTATTACCACAAAAACAAAAAGCCCCCGCGCCGAAGCAGCGCGGGAGCGAAATATCATGATCAGCCGAAAAGCGCCTCGTTAAGCCATACGAACGCCGTGTCAAGCGATTCGTAAAGCCCCGTGAACTCGCCCTTTCTGCCTTTGGCAACATCCTCCATGCTGCGAGGAATGAGCTGAACAAGGATTTTGTTGGGAATTTCTGTGTCGTTTACTGTCTTGGTATCCCTTATGGTAAGCTTCGCCGCGAATGCGTCGCCGCCGCTGCCGTAGAATATCGTGTCGCCGCTGCGGATAAGCGGATAACCTCTGTAATAGAATAATTTGTTGTCAGCCATATCAATACCTCCGTCCGAAGGGCAATACCCTGCCGCGCAGCGAAACAACGCCGCGCCTGCACAGTGCTGCCGTAAGCCCTGTGATACTATATTTATTTCCCGCCGCGGCGCACAGGCCCCCCGCAGCGGTTCTTTTTTTACCAGTTAAGCTCCACCTTGCCGCCCTCAAGCACTGCCTGAACATTGCTCAGCAGACGCTCGGTGTATATCTCGCGCACCTTGAACAGAACAGTGCCGTTGACCTTGACTATGCTCTTGCGGTCATCGGACTTGTAATACTCCAGCACGTCCTGCTCTGTGCCGTAGCTGTCGACATATTCGTCCCTGTATTTAAATGTTACCGACGCGACAAGCTCGCCTGTCGGCTCCTCGAAATACAGCTCCTCGCCGACCGACGCGATAAGGTGCTGATAAAGCTCGCGGAATTTGTCGCCGGATACCTCCTCGCCGTTGCAGGAGAAGCTGTTCTCAGAGGAGTCGCCCTCGATCTTGAACACATATTCGCTGTCGGCGGTCTTTATCGTAACGGTGTCAACCGTGTAAATATACGGGGACACGGGTCTGCGCGACATTACGCTCTGCACCGTGAAGGTGTACCACGGAGCATTGTCCTTTGCGATGGAATAAATTCCGCCCTCGCCCTCGAACATCGCATAATAGCCCGTTACGGTCTTAAGCGTCGGAGCGTTCTCGCTGTCCGTTTCGGTGACTTCGGTTATCTCGTTTCCGAGCAGCAGCACCCTGCGCTTTGAGCCGTACTTAAAGGTTATTCTTACAAACGGGTCGTCAAGACCTGTCGCGGCGAGGTTTTCCTCCGTCTGCTCGATATATTCGCAGGACGACATCGAAAGCCCGTACAGCCCGTAGCAGAGCGTCTGACCCTTTGTGGAGTCTACCTCGGCGGAAATAGGCGTTATGAAGCGGTGCGAGTTGAAGGTCGTCATTATGGAGTCCTCCTTTTCGGATTCCTCCGCGACATCGTACATATAGCGTATCTCGACCGGCTCGTCCATGTCCTTGCGCTCGATTATCAGATAATCAAGCTCGAGCGGGTTTTCCGCGTCATACGAATCCGTCATGAGCAGCCCGACGAAGTCCTTAATGTCATAATATGCGCTGCCCACCGTGTAATAGCTCACAAGATAAACATCGCTGCTGTCCTTCATGCGGAAATACACGGAAGTCGTGCTTGCGGGATTGACTATTCCGAAGCAAAGCTCAGCCCTGCTGCCGTCGTCAAAATCCACCTCGACATAAGCGGACGGGTCTTTTAGACCGTACTTCTCGAGATCCTCTGCGTTTTCCTCAACGAGGCTCTTGGTGTCGAACGACGCCATATTTTTCACAAAGGAATTAATCGTCGTTTCGTTCGGGGAAAGTCCCTTCATTTCCTCGCTCGTCCAGTAATACTCCGTCGAGGAGGAAACGTTGCCGTCGTAGTCCGTCGTGGATACAACGCGCTCGTTTCGCGTGAACGTGAAATCGCCCGTTTCGTTGTGAACGGAAAGCGAGGTCACCTCGTCGCGCTCATGGTCGGTCACGGTGACGGCGGTCGAAGCCTCGGAGGAGCTGTCCTCGGAAGAGGAGCTTTCCTCGGCGGAAGGCTGCGTCAGCATCAGCACCAACATAACTGCCCCCAGAACGAGCAGAACTGCCGCCGCGATAATAACGGTTTTAGTGGTTTTAGAAAGCTTTGCCATTTATCTGTGCCTCCTGCGCACCCAGATAACAATGCCGAGCACGATAACAACAACGGGGATAACGATGCAGAGCACTACCGCAAGGACGTTAGCCGTCTGCGCGTTCATATCGAACGTTACGTTGGAGAAGGACTTTGTCTTGATGGTTATGGAGTCCTCCTTGCCCGTGATGTAGTTGAACATATTGATGAAGAAGTCTTGGTTGTTCGCATTGCTGAGCGACATGAAGGTGCTGTTTGAAAGCTGCGTCGAGCCGAATACCGCAAGTCTGCTTATCGCCTGCGTATCCGAATGCACCTTATACGCAATGACGCCGTCGTTGAACGTGCCGCTCTCTGCGTCCTCGTATGCGAACTCCTCGTCCTCGCCGAGGTCGAGCGGGTACAGGAACGCCTTGTCATAGGTCGTCATAAGGACTTCCGTTTCAACGCTGCCGCGGTTTCCGCCGTCCCATATCTGAATAACGGGGCGGAGGTCTGCGCCGAATGTATACAGGGGCGAGCCGTAAGCCGTGCCCGCATATTCGGTGTCGCATATCTGCTGGAGATGCGCATATGGAGTGTAGTTGCTGATGAGGTAGTTTTCGTCGCTCTGACCTATTACGGAATATCCGACGGAAAGTCCCCATTCTGCGAGGAAGCTCTCGATATTCGGCGTCTTGGGCTGCTGCGCCGAAGCAAAATACAGCATATTCTTGCCGAAGTTCGCGTTGTTGTCAAGGAACTTGTCGAGCTTGGAAATGTTCTCGTTGTCAACGTCCATGCTCGGCGCGTACATTACCACGATGTCGATATCGGGGTCTATCTCGGAAACATTAACGAGATTTACCGTTTCGACGGAATAGCCGTTCTTGGTGAGCAGGTCTTGGAGCGCGGAGCTGTCCTCCTCGCCGTAGCCCTCGGTGAACGCAACGCGGATAAGATCCTCGTTGGAAACATACATCATTGCGGAAACAGCCGCCTGCTCAATGTTCGAGCCTTCAACGACGTAGTAGTTGTAATACTGGAGATACTCCTCGTTGAAGCTGAAATAATCATAGGGGGAGATTATGCGGTGGCGTCCCGTCGCCTCGCTCTCGACTACGATATAGTCCTCGTCAATGGTTTCTCCTGTGAAACGGGAAGAATAATTCGGGTTCTGGTCGAGGTCAAGATAATTCAGCGTGATATGGCCGGACGCCATGTTCATCTTCTTGAGTATCTCGTTGACCTGCTTGTAGGTCGTACCCTGCTCCTCAAACTCCTTTTCGGTCTTGAGGACAGTTATGGATACGTCGCTCGCAAGCTGCTCGGAAACATACTTTTCGGTGCTTTCGGAAAGCGAGTATATCCCCGTATCGGTGAGGTCTGCGGTTGTATCGAAGCGCTCGGATATCAGCCCGACGATAACGTTCACCAGTACGACCGCCGCAATGAACACAACGGTCAGTACGACGGACAGTGTGCCGTGCTTGAAAGAGCGGACGTTGAATTTCTTCTTTGCGGGCTTTTTGGGCTTTTCTGACTTTTTGTCCGCTTTGGAATTTACGGGCGCTTCCGCGGTTTCGGCTGTTTCCGTTGTTTCCGCGGGTTCAGCCGCTTCGGCAGTTTCAGCCGTTTCGGCAATTTCGACTGTTTCGGCAGTTTCAGCCGTTTCAGTAACTTCGGTCAATTCCTCGGAAGCGTCTATATTCTTGTTTTCTTCGGTATTCATTTCCGTTCCTCCTTTCTCAGCTCCAGCGGCGGCGTTCCGCAACGCGCATCGTTAAGAAGTTGAATATAACGATAAGGCTCAGGAAGAACAGGACATTCTTCAAGCTGAAAATCCCGTAGGTAAATTCCTGATATTTATAGAATACCGACAGCGAATTAATAATATTGCTTACCGACTCAACGGGAACATAGCTCGATATGATGTCGAACATACACAACACGATATTCGCGCCGATGCTTCCGATAGCCGCGATCATCTGGTTCTCGGTAAGACCCGAGATAAATATTCCCGCGGAAATAAATACTCCGCCCATGAGGATAATTCCTACGAAATTGCCCCAGAACGACGCCCAGCCGAACTCATTGCCCGAGTTCTGCACCGCAGCTGAAATGAACAGCGCGTATATCAGCAGAACGACGCAGCCGATAAGGAATATCAGAAACGCCGCGAGGAATTTTCCCATAACAAGCCCGAAAAGGCTTACGGGGCTGGTAAGAGTGAGCTGGTCGGTTTTCTGGCGCTTGTCGTCCGCCATCGTTCTCATGGTGAGCACGGGAATAAGTATCATCATTATGAAGAACATCCATAAGAACGTGCTGGACATACTCGCCGAACCGGAGGAAAGACAGGTGAGCCATAAGAACAGACCCGAGAAGCCGTAGAAAACGGCAAGATAAACATAGCCGAGCGGCGATGTGAAATAGGACGCAAATTCGCGCTTAAGTATTGCAAGCATTATTTCGTCCCTCCATTATCAGTGTTACCGTAGAAGTCGCCTGTGGTGAGCTTGAGGAATATCTCCTCGAGAGTAAGCTCGCTGCTGCGCATAAGCAGAATCGGGTAGTTTCTCGCCGCCATGCGCTTGAACACCTCGCGGCGGATATCCGCGCCCTCTTTCGCGTTCAGCTCGTACTCGGTGACGGTCTTGTCTACGTTCCTGTTGACGTGCACCTCCACCATATCGGGTATCGCGCTAAGCAGCGCCTGTACCTCCTTTGAGGGACCTTCTATCTGCACGGTCAGCTTGTGGTCGGCGGACAGGCTGCGCGAGAGGTTGTCGGCGGTGTCGTTCGCGACAAGCTTCCCCTTGTCGATAACGACCACGCGGTCGCATACCGCCTGCACCTCGGAGAGGATATGCGACGAAAGGATAACGGTGTGATTCTTTCCGAGCTTCTTTATGAGCGTCCTTATCTCGATTATCTGCTTCGGGTCAAGACCTACGGTCGGCTCGTCAAGGATAAGCACCTTCGGATTTCCGACAAGCGCCTGCGCCAGACCGACGCGCTGGCGGTAGCCCTTGGAAAGGTTGCGGATAACGCGGTTCTGAACGTCCGTTATCTTGACAAGAGAGCATATCTCGCCCAAATGCGACTTTTTCGGAAGCTTGCACTTTTTCAGCCCGTACACAAAATTCAGATACTCGTTTACGGTCATGTCAAGATACAGCGGGGGCAGCTCGGGGAGATACCCGATGTCCTTTTTCGCGGTAACCGGTTCCTCAAGGATATCCACGCCGTTTATGAGCGCCTGTCCTCCCGAGGAGGAAAGATATCCCGTGAGGATATTCATGGTGGTGGACTTACCCGCGCCGTTCGGGCCGAGAAATCCGAGAATTTCGCTTTCGCCCGCGGAGAAGCTGATGTTGTCGACAGCCAGCTTGTTTCCGTAGCGTTTGCTGAGATTTTTAACTTCTATCATTGATGTCCTCCCGACAGAAAATTTTCTGCCGCAATTATGAACGGCCGCGCGCATTTTCCCACATTTCACGAGGGAAAACGCATATCGGCATAATTTACAAAATAATTATAATTCTCCACCGTGAAAATTGTGTGAATTATACATGAAAATTACACTGCCGCTTCAAGCTTGGCGATGCTCTTTCTAAGTCGAGCGAGGGTGTCCTCCTTGCCGAGGATAACGGCAAGCTCCACTCCGCCGCCCGGAGTGCACTGCTTTCCGCTGAGCGCAACGCGCAGCGGGAACAGCATAACGCCGTTCTTAACGCCCTCCGTTTCGATAAGCTTGAAGAGCGCGTTGTGAACGTTCTCCTGCGTGAAGTCGTCGATCCCCTCGAGGACGGGGAGTATCTTTTTCAGCGCGCCGAGAGAGGTTTCCGCGCTGGTCTTCATCTTCTTGTTGATGTAAAGGTCGATGGAGTAATCGGGCATTTCGTCGATGAAGTCTACCTGCGCGGGGATATCGGTGAACACCTCCGTGCGAGGCTGAAGACCGCTGCAAAGGAGAGGAATATCAATGTCCTCGCGCTTGCAGGTCTGCCTGATATACGGCGTCGCGAGCTCGATGTACTTCTCGGGCGGGAGCGCACGGACATATTGCGCGTTTATCGCCTTGAGCTTCTGCGCGTCGAATATCGCGGGGGATTTGGAAATGCCGCTGATGTCAAACGCTTCCACCATCTCGTCGAGGGAGTATATCCCGCGCCCGCCTTTGGGCGCCCAGCCGAGGAGCAGGATATAGTTCAGTATCGCCTCGGTCATGTAGCCCTTGTCAAGCAGGTCTTGGAAGGACGCGTCGCCGTCGCGCTTGGACAGCTTGTGATGAACGTCCTTCATGATGTGCTCGACATGGATATAAACGGGCGGCTCCCAGCCGAATGCCTCGTAAAGCAGGTTGTACTTCGGCGCGGAGGAAAGGTACTCGTTTCCGCGGACAACATGGGTTATCGCCATGGTGTGGTCGTCGACTACGTTCGCGAAATTATAGGTCGGCATTCCGTCCGTCTTAAGCAGCACCTGATCGTCAAGGATAGAGTTGTCGAC
>CAMEPN010000059.1 GCA_945931735.1 uncultured Clostridia bacterium | reverse complement strand
GCTCAACGGTTGCCGTGCTATTCGAAGCATTGTTGAAGACTCTACTGTCGAGGAACAGATTGCAGAAATCATAACAGAAGCAGATTCTATTTTCAAAAGGATATGTACCTCTATAGTTCCACCGGGAGACTACTACAAGAAAAAGAGAGCCGTTGAAATTATCAATCACAAAATTGATGATATCAGACTTCGCCGTAAAATGATTAAGTTTGTTTCTCTTGTTGCTGAGAAAAAGTCTCTGCTACTGGCTCAGAAAGCTATGAACACGCGCAGTTTGGGCAGGATATTGAAAGCGTTTGAAATGATTGGAGTATCGCCGATTACAATTGGGAAAAGGGGAAAGGGGCAGCATTATCAGAATATTCATTGACAATGTGCGATAAAAATGATATATTATGAGTAACACTATAATATTGATGGGAGGCTTATAATTATGGAAGAGCAAAATTTCAGGTTTGTTTCCGTTAGCGATGAAGAAGGCAGAATATGGGATATCTATGCGATCTCTACCCAATATCCCATAATGAGTTATGTGGTAGATTTTTCTGCACTCCGTCTTCAAGAAGATTGCGCTATAAACCTTGTTCCAATGAAGCATATCTCTTCTATCAACGAATTAGTTAATGCAATGGAAAAATGTCTTTTTATTGCTCTTTCAAATTTTGGCAAAGCTTGCCCGGGTTATGAAAAATTCCTGGTTTCCTACTCTCAGGATACAAATATCCGTCAATTCATTAAAGAAAACAAATATATGCAGGCTCTGCTCAATCAGTTAGTTTTTGATGCGCTGTATGAGTATTATTTAAAGACTACTGATAAAATGGTTGAAAACGAAGCGGCTATGTACATAGCTGAGATGATTTATAAAAAAGATAAAGAAATTAACGATGAGACTAAATCACCGTACAGAAAAATGCTACACACCACATACAACGACTCTGTTTCATTTCGTGATACAATAAGGAAATCAATGAATTACGGCCTTGACGCAGAGCAAGAAAGAAGCTCCGCTCCTGAGATTCAGCTAAATATTGGATCAATGGGAACAAGTCCCCATAAATACTCGGAAAAATTCGAGCCGCTACTGAATCTAAACCCCGAACGCGAGAAGAATTTGGCAATGTGGGTTGCGTTATTTATTAATCAAGGTAACAGATTTCTTTCTTCCTGGCAATACAGAAAGCAATTTAAAAGCAGCGGGAATAATATTACTAAAAACGAATTTGTTGAGCATTTATGGATGAATAATATATTCAGGGAATTATTTAATCCTGCAGATCAAAGAAATCCAAAGAGCTCTTTTGAACACACAATGGTTTACCACCATATAGAAGCGTATAAAAGGTTAGACTTCATGCTTTATTTGTTGGAAAAGTG
The DNA here is from genome assembly GCA_945931735.1 of uncultured Clostridia bacterium. Lineage (GTDB taxonomy): Bacteria > Bacillota > Clostridia > Oscillospirales > Ruminococcaceae > CAG-115. The sequence continues at coordinate 7,018 of CAMEPN010000059.1, read as the reverse complement.
TGAATCGAACCCATCAATTTTACATGATATTGATAATCTTCCGCCGTCATATAAGATACTGAATACTCAACAAAAGCAAGCAAATTCTGGGGATAACTGTCATGACGAGATGGAGGAACTGATAGAAAAAGATAGTTCGTTGCCAAAGGGAAACAATGTGTATCTTCAAACATCAACGCCTGCAGCATTTCTTCAGAGGCATGTTCACAAGATGTTTTATCTAACTAAATTCCACACCAATAACCCCCAATTTTATCAACATATATATTCTCATCCAAGCCAGTTATTAACTCCAATTTTGTTGGAAAAAGCATTATTGGATTATGCTCTTTCCACTAATCAGACAAAAAGAGCAAATATGACTTTTTCCACAGATAATAACAATGATAGCGCTACTAAGCCAACCTTTGACTATTATGAGTATTTTCAACGCATGAAATCATATGTAATTCTACGAAACAAGGCATTTGAAATCTTTTCAGCTGACTTTACCTTTGGTCCCGTCCAAGATAAAGAATCTTTCACAAACGCTGAATACAGTGAAATTTACAAGTTTATCAGGGAGAATTATTCTCTAATTGATTTTCATAATGGCATTACAACTTGGGACACAATAAAAGCTCTTTATGATAAATCATCTGCAAATACATCTGAGGATAAACCTTCCGCTAAGAGCCGTGGACCAAAAGTTCATATTTCAAAAAATGATAAGATCAACTTGCTGAAGAAACGCATGATGATCCTCAGTTCCTATCTTTTTCCGAATATACAGCCCTAGATTTATTCAAGCTAAACCACGGATACATCATCAGTGCCGTGTTCAGTTTGTTTAAAACGACGCCGATTCAAAGGATTGTCTTAGCGAATTTTTGCGAATGAATGCTTGTAAACTGAATTCACCGTTGACAAACACTCATTTTTGAGATATAATGTAATTGTAATAAATGGATATCGTTTATTATAATTCGAAATATTCTTTCATGTGTCAAAAAAGGAGTGATTAAATGGCAACGTATAAGTGCGGCTATTGTGGTGAAATCGGTCATAGTTCAACCCCTCCTAGAACCCCTTGTTTACCAAACAGGCATTCTCATGCATGGCGCTCTATGAGCGAAAGCCGTATTATCATTTGGAAGTGCCGCAAGTGTGGAATGACAACGGAAGATGATCAGAATCCAATGCCGTATGAGGGCGGGGAATGTTCTGGTTGGAGCGGTGGTTCGAAGAATCACACATGGGACAGAGTGCGCTAAGCATTGTTATCAAAGCAGACGAGTAAATGGCTCTTAGAAGTTGATCGAAAAAGCGGGATAATATGTCCTTCGTTAGGCAAACATACTTAACACCTCGGAACTGTCACTGCTCCGAGGTGTTTATTCATAATTATATATCAACTTGAAAAGGCTTATATCCGCCTCATAACATTTTTATCAGTTATGTGTGCTTTTGGAGACACTCCCCGACAACACTTTTTATTGCATTATCGGGAGCGGAATAATCGGTTGCTCTGCGCAAATCCTGTCCTTCCGACACTATTGCTTCACAGGCTTTTGTCAACATACTCTGTGTTACGCAAGGGCGGTTTTCTGAGGCAGAACAGATACAGGCAGAGATAACTGCCCGCTTGATTTCTCTACCGCAAAAGTCATACTTTTCCGCTAACTCAGATATATCAACATCATCCGCTAACGGTATTTTTAGTTCGGATGTTTCTGTGGAGCGCAAATGAACTGCCCAGATTTTCTTCCGGGCTTCGGCATCCGGACTTTCAAACTCTACGCTGATAAGTCTTGTCAGAAAAGCGTTGTCATAGCTGATGACAAGATTTGTTGCAAATATTACTATGCCCTCGAACCTATCAAGATTTTTCAAAAGCTGACTGCGAAGAGCGTTGACCGATTGGTCTGCTCCAGAGGTTACTTCTGACAATCTTTTTGACAACAGCGAGTCTGCCTCATCAATGAATAGAACGGCGTTATCTTTCCCAGCTGCCTCAAATGCAGCGTCAACATTTTTTGAGCCTTCTCCCTGATACTTGCTTTCAATGTCGGCGTATGTTACCCGCAGAATTTTCTTTCCGAGCATATCAGCTACTGCTTCAGCAGCCATGCTCTTTCCGACGCCTGATTTCCCGTAGAAATTCAGTGCTGACGATGGATGTGGTTCAATTACCCGTAACCCCCACTCATCGAAAACCTTTCTTCTGAAGCTAATCAGGTTCAGAGCCTCCATAATTCTGTCCCGTGTTCTCTGTGAGATAATTACACGGTCAAAGCTATATTCCGGTTCTTTGGGTATGAATCTGTCTGATCTTTCCATATCAGTCACCCACCAGCACAATGCCATCATCAGTCACATCAAGGAGACGCTCCGTTTCTTCGTCAACCTCGTTGTACGCCTTAACATTCTTCACATCGTTGTTCTCATCTATTTCGGCAACAAGCGCTTCGATGTGATCAAGATCGCTCCAGCTGATTTTCTTTGCATTAGGGTTCTTGACAGCCTGAGCAATAAAGCTCTTCATATCAATAATCGCCGCTTTTGCCTGTGCGTTCTTACGGATTTTTCTTACTGCATTTATTGTAAGTTTTCCGAGCATGAAAAGCAAAATTCCGCCGAGTATTGATGCTACAACTATTCCAACAATCGTAATCGGATCCATATCATTTCCTCCTTACTTTCCGATAATCAGAAGTCCATCGTTTCCGTCAACCAGCTTTGTTTCTTCTTCTGCAAGCCGTGATACAACAGTCTTCGGGATATCATTTGCCACCGGGTCATACTCAAGAATTATAAAGTCATCGCAGGTGAAACGAAAACCAAGCGGTTCCTCAAACAGCTTCTCAAGCACAACCGGTCTTGCTATTATCAGCAGTGAGCCACGTCTTTTTTTGAACACTTTCAGGTATTCCTTGTCCACAGCAACATCAATCCGGGCGTCAATCCAGCTGAGTTTCTCAAGTACCGTCGTCACGAGTTTTGGAGAAAAGACAGGCTCTCCCTCCACACGCATTCCTAATAGTTCCTTGAAGTTCATTCGTAAACCTCCTTCAAATTTGTTCCGTAAGGGTGGAATTTGTCCCGTAGGCACAACAAAGCCCCCGAGCAGCTACTCGGGGGCAATAGGTGTTTTGAGTTCCCTTACCGGTATAAAATATATATTTGAAAGAGAGAAAAGTGCGGGTAAGTTTTTGCAATGAATATTTGAGCGCAAACTGACCACACTTTTCAATAGTGTGCTTGACAAACCGCTAAAAATAGATTATACTATTGAACAGTAGAATTGTTCTGTATCGAAGTTTTCAATGGAGGCGATTGCATGGAGATTAAAAGAGACACCTACCTTAACGAGATAATACAGTATAAATGGGACGGTCAGATTAAGGTTATCACAGGAATCCGCCGCTGCGGAAAGTCCTTTCTGCTGAGAACGCTTTACAAAAAGCATTTGCTGGAGTCCGGCGTTTCGGAAAGTCAGATAATCGTAATTGAGCTTGACCTTGCACGTGATATAAAGTACAGAAACCCGTTGGAACTGGCTTCGTATGTCCGTGACTATGTTGAGAACAAGCAGGAACAGTACTATCTGTTCATAGATGAAATACAGATGTCCGACGAGGTGAATAATCCCTATAACCCGGAGGGGAAGAAGATAACCTTTTACGACGCTCTGAACGACCTGCGCGAGTTGGATAATCTTGATATTTACGTTACGGGCAGCAACTCCAAAATGCTTTCATCGGATATTCTGACCGAGTTCAGAGGACGCAGCGATGAAATCCGAGTACACCCGCTGTCCTTTGCGGAGTATTATTCGGCGGTCGGCGGCGACAAGGATGACGCGTTTGACGAATACGCATTCTACGGCGGTATGCCGTTTGTGTTGTCCCGTCCGAACGACACGGCAAAGATGAAGTACCTTGAGTCGCTTTTCAACGAAGTTTACATCAAGGATATTGTTGAGCGAATGGGGATAAAGCATGAGGATGTGCTCAAACAGGTGCTTGATTTGATATGCTCCTCAATAGGTTCACTTACCAATCCCAAGAAGATTTCCGATACGCTACGTTCCATGACCAATACAACCGTTTCGCAGAATACCATAATGTCTTATATCGGGCACCTTGAGGACGCATTCCTGATTTCGGAAAGCAAGAGATACGATGTTAAGGGGAAGTCTTATTTTGAGTACCCCTATAAGTATTATTGCGAGGATATAGGTCTGCGGAACGCAAGGATAGGCTTTCGGCAGCAGGAAATGACCCACATAATGGAGAATATAATCTACAACGAACTGATAGTGCGCGGCTTTTCGGTTGATGTGGGCGTTGTGTATTCCAGAGAGCAAAACAGCAGCGGCAACTATTCAAAGGTGGCGCGTGAGATTGATTTTGTTGCGTCAAAGGGCGGCAGAAAGGTTTATGTTCAATCGGCTTTTGCTTTGCCGGATGAGGAAAAGGCGGCGCAGGAGCTGAAGCCTTTCTCTCTGACAGGCGACAGTTTCCCGAAAGTGATTATCAGGAAAGACATCAGAAAGCGCTGGTATGACGACAGCGGGGTTCTTAATATAGGTTTGATTGACTTCCTGCTTGATGATAATTCGATATAAAACAGACAGCCGAGGGTTGACCTTCGGCTGTGCGTATTTAAAAATAGACTCATTATAGACTCGCCGCAGAATTTGTCAACAAGCTATGAAACCGTTCTCAGACAGGGTTCACGGAGTTTGCAAAAAGGGACTTTGACTCCCTCATTCCACTAGTTCGAATCCAGTTATCCCAACCAAATAAGCACGGTAATTATGATACAATGGTATCTGAAACTACCGTGCTTTTTCTTTTTGCCTAAAAGCCTTTATTAAAAGGGTTTTAGGCTTTTTTACTTTTTATGGATAGTTTCATCGTGCTGTTGAACCACGCTTTTTGCAGTTTCCTTTTATGGGGGATGGCGGGAAAAGAAATCACTCTGAAACTATTCGTGTTAGGAAAGTTTCAGAGTGGTAGGAATAGTTTCATTGTCGGTGGAAAAGTTTCAGAGTATATTCTCGAGTTTCCGGTTCATCAACGCAAGTCAAGATGTTTCCGCTATCTCATCTACTCTAACCAACTCCAATCCGGTCTATAGGCTTTGTTAGGTCTTTTTCGTATCTCTTTCAATGCTGTAAAAGCGACTTACTCCTCGTTCTGCTCGACCGTGAAATTCACGCTTTCAACAGCGGGAACGGTTGCTTTTATTCTAAAGCAAGACCAAAACGAGGTTATGCGGTACGAAGAATTCTTCAGCGAGGGTTCGCACGTCAAGACGTACACCTACCCCTTTATTTCTGAAAACAAGCTGAATAATATCGAGTTCTATGTTTTCTCGGCTGACGGAGCGGAGGGAGATTTCCCGAAAATGCAGTCTTGGGGCTATGTTATGGGAGCATACCTTGCCGGAGATAATCCTTGGGACGGTTATATTGAGCTTCGTGAGTACGAGATTTGCTTTACAATGCAGCGCAGCGAACGCAAAACACTCGCTGTTACTACGGATACTTTGCAATGTGAACTTCCGTATCTGTACAAATTTGCGTTTTGTGAAAACAATCTGTTTTTAGCTTCCGAGGGTTATCTGTGGGAGAAATCGCATCAGGGGAATTTCGACGCCGACGAGGTTGAAAAGGACTTTGAGAAAATGATCGATTTCTGGAAGACTGTCTATCAGCGAAAGGAGCAGTAAAATGAGCATTATCGAAACGAAAAATCTCACAAAATATTACGGAAAAAGCCGCGGGATTGGTTGGCGGATACTGAGCACAATTCATTTAGGCAGAGAAACACCCTACAAGATTCTGAAGTCTTGCAGGGTGTCACTTTAATTTTAAGTATTGGTATAAAAAGACCGTCAACTTTTGTACATGGGTATGTGTGTAAACGGTCAGTTTTTCGGTATTTGATTGTTGGTATGAGTAGAACACTATACATGAGTGTATGCAATTCCGCAACCATTGGTTGCAACTGTGTTTTTTACTTATTCTATCACAAAATATGAAAAATTCTACCATTTGCACAAGGCGGGATAAACGCCCGAACGATCTTGAAACACTTTCGGGCGTTCCTCTCTGTATTCAGATAACGGCTTTCATCGGCTCATACGAAACGGTACTCGCAGGCATTTTTTATACCCGTAAACGGGGGATTATTTGCTTCTGAACCAATTGCGTATCCACGCGCCGACCTCGGAATAGTCGCTGTCGCTCCAGTTTCCGTTTGCGGAGGCTGACGGCTTGAATGCCGAGCAGGTTTCCGCCTTGTTTGCGAAGCTCCAGTTGCAGTAGCTTACGCCGTACTTATCCAGCAGGTTGAGCCACTTTTCCGCCTGACCGAAATCGTTTGCGCCGCCGCCGGAAGCGTCGCAGCAGCCAAATTCCGACACGAACACGGGCAGCCCGCTGTTTATGCAGTTTTCGGCGCGTTCGCGCAGCCAGTCGGTATGCGTCGCGGCGTAGAAATGCAGCGCGTACATCACGTTGTCGTAGGAGAGCGGGTCGGCGAGGGCTTGGTCGATGTCCTGGCTCCAAGTCGGCGTTCCGACGATTATCACCGCGTCGCCGTCGTTCTTTCGTATAACGGGGATCACCTTTTCGGCGTAGGGCTTTATGCAGCCGCTCCAGTCCGCGCCGTTGTTAGGCTCGTTTGCTATTTCGTAGATGATGTTGGGGTAGTCGGCGTATTTCTTTGACACCTCGTCGAAGAAGCTTATAGCCTCGTCGGTGTATTTGCTCGGGTCGCCGGGGTTAAGAACGTGCCAGTCGATAATGACGTACATTCCGAGCTTTATGCAGATATCGACGCCCTTTTCGAGAAGCTGCCTGCTGCCGTCCTTGTTCTGCATATAGCATTGCCCGTTGCCCCATTCGTCAACATACATCGCGAGCCTTACGACGTTGGTGTTCCAGTCGTCGCGCAGCGTTCGGAACGCGTCCTCGTTGACGAAATCGGGGAACCATGTCAGCCCGTGCGTGCTCATTCCGCGGAGC
>CAMEPN010000058.1 GCA_945931735.1 uncultured Clostridia bacterium | reverse complement strand
ACCATAATGCAGTAGCCGTCGCCGTAATACCACTGCGACAATACTACCGTGCCGGATTCCGCGGCGATTATCGGCGTACCGTATGGCGCGGCAATGTCAACGCCGCTGTGGCCGTAATAGCCGCCGTAGCCGTACATCGTTTCGCTTATCGCGCCGCCGTCGTACCCTCCGACAGGCCAGTACATAAGCCCCGCCGCAACGTTCTGCTGAATGACCGCGCCGTACGGACGCTCCTTTGTTCCGAGCGCGATCACCTCGTCGACAGGCTCCTTGACCGTAACTCGTGTGAGCACCTTCCTGCGCACCTCGACGCCGTTTACATAGGAAACGTTCGCAGTCACCGCGTCAATTCCCTTTTCGCCCTCCTGCGTGATGACCGAAGCGCCTGCATAGCGGGTGCTGTCGTCGTAGTAGGTGGTTTCGTAGGGCGTGTATTCCTCGTATTCTTCCAGCCTTGTCACCGAAACGGACAGGAACGGCTCCTCCTGATTTATAAGGAATTTATCGCCGATAAATATCGCGGTTTCCTCGGAAAATCCGGGGTTAAGCGCCGCGATCTCCTCAAAGGTCATATCGAGCTTATTGCATATCCCTATCGGGGAATCGCCCTCGACCGCCGTATAATACGCCGCGACCTTGTTCTTCGAGGTGATAAGGTTAATTATGGAGCGCTCGCTGACAAAGCTCTCGGAAAGATAAAGACCCGGCTCAAACGTGATCGGCGTTTCAAACTGAACGGTTTCGTTTTCGCTGCCCGTTCTGTAAACGTCAAGCAGCGACTCAAGCTTTTCCTCTATCTTTGTCTTGTCGGTAAGGCAGCCGTAGAACGAGCTTCCGATGTACATTCCGTAGCCCTGCTCTATCTGAGTGTCGAGCGACGACAGCAGCTTATCCGCGAGCTGATACTGCGTGAGCGTCGAGCCGTAGCCGACCATCTCTATCTCATACGCAGGCTCGAACGTAACGACCTCCGTATTGCTGTCCATGTAGTTTATTCTTTGCTGAACTATCTTTTCCGCCGAGGTGAAAACCGTTTCGTCGTTTATGTAGCCGACAAAGTCGCCGTTCACCGTCAGCCGCAGCGCATACGTCATAGAGTTCGCGTAGCTAACTAGATTGAACAGGAACACGCAGCTCACTATCGGCAGCGCGTAATTGCACAGCGTTACCGCAAGGCCGCGCTTTCCGAAAACGATCCTCCCGAAAACGCGGAAGAACGCCGCCGCGCCGCCGCGCGCACCGTTTTCGCGAGCCGCGCCCGAAATTTCCTTCCCGCCGATCCTGAACGCCTTGTAGTACCTTATAAAAGGCTGCGCGAGGAACGAGCCGAGCCTCCCAAACTGCTTCGCGAGGAACTTTCCGAGCCTTGCGAGCAGCCTGCCCGCCAGCGTAAACAGCCTCACGAGCAGCCCGCCGACAAACCCCGCCGCCGACATAAGCGTTATAAACAGGTACATACCGAGGTCGCTTATTCGGTCGAAAAGGCTCTTGCCGCGGTCGTCGCCATGTTCCTCAGACGAGAACATGGACTTTTTCAAAAACAGCATTCCCAAGTCGCCCATCGAACCGCGGGCGCTTTTATCTGAATTGTCCGAAGCGGACGATCTCTTTTCTTTTTCGGATACCATATATTCTCCTGTAAGTAATTATGCTTAGTGCTGATAAGTAATATATTATTACTGATATATCATTAACAGTATAGCACAGATGTAATCATTTTGCAACATTTTGTAACCGATTTGTAATAATTAGATTAAATTTTTCATATAACCAACACAATTATACAGGTTGAAATATGTAAAATCTGCCTAAAATCATTCCGAAATATCGGGACGGGGTATTTCGGTTATACCGTTCATATCATAGACCGAAATACGGATATTAAAGTCGCTTTCAACTCCGTCGCTGTCGGTCACTCTGCCCGTTTCGGTAAATTCGGTGATGCAGCCGTCCCCGTCAATGGTGTAGGTCACGGTGAGCGAGGAAAAGCTGCTCACGTTTTCAAGACCCGATACCGAGTTTTTGTTCAGCTTATCTGCATCGTAAACATATGTCACCGACATAGGTCCGTCCGCGCTGCCAATTACCGACGCGCTCTCGACAGACGTCCCGTCGAGGAAGAAAATGCTCCCGCGCGCGTAGGGATAGCGGTATTCGCGGTTGTAGATGTTGTAGATATACCCCTCGTCGCCCGGACCGATTATCTCCCATTCCTCCGCGCCGGCGGTCTTATAGAAAAACTCCGCGCCGTCGCTGTAAGCGTACTCTCCGCCGCCCGAATAGCTGAACACCATTTCGTCCTTGCCGTTTACATAAAACGAAAATTCCATGAGCGTGGCGCCCTCGGAAATATCCTCCATAACGACGCGCGCGCTGTCCAGCGATTCATATTTTTCCTTTGCGGACTTGACCGCCTGATACCCCTCGGGCGCTATCGCCGAGCAGCCCGAAAATACCAGCGCAAACGCAGCGATAAGGGAAATAACCAATGCCTTCATTTATACATCTCCGTAAACACAAGAAAGGCAGAAAACAGCGCGAAGCCGATTTCTGCCCAAAAATTCAGTTACCTGCTGCGGCAGTATGATCTCAACGGATATCCGCCGTCTGTATCGGTCTCGGAATTACTCTGCGAAACCGCTCTCAACCAGCTTAACAAGACCGTCAACGGCAAGCTGCTCGTCAGAACCGTCAGCGATGATGCGGATATTTGCGCCGCCAACGATGCCGAGGGAAAGGATACCGAGCAGGGACTTAGCGTTTACCCTGCGCTCTTCCTTCTCTACCCAGATGGAAGACTTGTACTCGTTAGCCTTCTGGATGAAGAATGTAGCGGGTCTTGCGTGTAAACCTACCTGATTTTTCACTTCAATGTCTTTCATGCACATAGTTCATAACCTCCATAATATACTTGATTGTTTTGCTCGTTTGAACATATCCGACACCTGCCGGACGAGTCTTTCGGATTTATTCCCACTGCCGATTTCTTTTGCCGTACACTAATTAGGTTCTAAATAATATCTGTCTTTTTATTCCGAGTAAACAACTGTTCGTGTTTATCTCTTGATACTAGTATATCCAAAATCACCTTTTCCGTCAACCGCAAAATCAAAAAATATCGCTTTTCGGACTGAAATTCTGCTTATTCACAAAAATAAATCCAAAAGAGCTATGTTGAAACTGTGCACTATTAACAAAGAATTTTCAACATATTTTTGTAAGCAAATCATACGGCTGCAATTTTACTTCGGGAACATTTCCGACAGGCAAAGCAATTCGTCACATTTTGCGCAAAAATGAGCAATAAGTGAAAAAGCCGCGCACCATTTCGGCACGCGGCTGTGATATTTTATCCGAGATAGCCGTTTACTATCCTAACCATCATATCGTTGAGCTTCTCGACGTTGAATGCGCCGACGGTAGGCTCTATGTGACCGCCGCCGATACCGCTGTCGTCCGTGAGGAACGTGTAAGTGCCGCCGGTAACGAAGGACATCGTGCGCAGGAGGTATTCCGTCGACTTGTCAACGCCGCTGGAGGCTATCGGAATAATGCGAATGCCCATTTCAGCCGCCCGCTCAACAGAAGCGCGGACGCTGTCTACTATCTGAACATCATCGCTGTGGGGCGGCGCGTCCAGAACAAGGAACATTATCTTAACGGAGTCCTCGTCCCAGTCGTGGCCGTTTATCGCGCTGTCGAGCGCCGTATGCACCGCCTCGGGGAAGTCCCCGCCGCCGTCCGCGTCCTGCTGCGAAATAGCGGTCACCGCCGCATTGATATCCTCCGTGAACGGATATTCGCGGACAACGTATTCGTCGCCCTCGTCGCGGTAGAAGTTGACGCTCAGCCGCAGACCGGTGTTCGCGTTGGCGGACTGTATCCTCTCCACGATATCGGTAAGCTCTACCTGCAAATAGCTCAGTTCGTCGCACATGGAGCCTGTCGTGTCGCACATTATCATGAGGTCAAGCTTGTTCAGCTTCTCCGCCGCCGCGGACAGCTCCACATCGACCGCTGCGCCGATATCGCCGCTGACAGTCTTTGTTTCGCCGTTGTATTCGACGGTAAGCTCTGCGGATTTTGTGCCCGTCGGGAAGAACAGGTACGCCCTGCCGCTGTTGTCCGTCACCGCAGAGGTGCCGCTGTCGGAGGTCACTTTCGCGCCCTCGACGGGAGCGCCGCCCGATGTTACATTGACAGCTATCCGCTCGTCGAAATCAACGCGCCATTCCGACTTGTAGCCTGCCCAGTCGCTGTGGCTTGAATACAGCGCCTGCCAGTCAGCCCAGTGGTCGTTGTCGCGCCATTCGCCGCCCGTCAGCAGACCCGCGGAGGGCTGTATATATTCCTCGTAGGGGTCATCGGGGCATTCGATAATGTCATAGTCGCCGTCAACTCCGATCTCAACATCTCCGCCCGAAAGCGCAATATCTGCTCCTTCAAAAGCAGCTTCATCTTCTATATAAAATCCGTCGTCAACGTCGGCAAAAACATCTGTGCCCAAGCCGCCGATATCCGTCGGACCGTATTCCGCCGTGGATTTGGAGCTATCCTTGAGCGCCGATTCGGACGGGTCGGCGACGGCGGAAGTGCCGCTTGCCGCGTCGGACGAGCCTGTCGCCGCAGCAGTGGATACCGTGCCTGTGGGAGAAACGGTGGACGAGGCTTCATCAGCACGCTCGGAAGCTGTTCCGCCCGCTGTTCCTCCCTCGGAAGAACCGCCCGCTTCAGCCGCTCCGGACGAAACGCCCGAACCCGGAGCACCGCCCGAGCCTACGCCCGAAGCTCCGACAGAGGAACTGCCGACATCTCCTCCGACGGTGTTTATCGCTCCGCTCGAGCAGCCTGCCGCCGAAAGGATAAAAACTGCCGCCGCAAATACAGATAAATATTTTTTCATGGTATTTTCTCCTTTATAAGAACTTTTTTAAGAAGTGATTTTTCTGCCCTTTGACAATAATACCATGTTCAAAGCATAAAAGTTGCATTGTTTTTAAAAAATGTAGAAATTTTTCCGATAATGTGCTATAATTATCCTTGGAAAAATTATATGAAAAGAGGGTTTGTTATGGAAATTGCCTTTTCCGCAAGATTTCAGCTTTTAGGACTGCTGGTCATCCTGCTGCTTATTATCGACTTTTTCCGCAGGGCAAAGCTCCCCGTGATGTCTACGCGCGTATTCGGCGCATACCTTGTCGTAACGCTGATATACAACGCCTTCGACTTTGCGTCATATTACACGGTATCTCACCCCGACATTGTGCCGGAAAGCGTTAACCGCATTGTACACCAAATCTTCATCGGGTCGCTGCTGACTATGATATTCATGCTTTTCCTGTATGTTTATTATATCAGCGAGGCGCAGAAGCGTATGAAAGCATGGCAGAACGCGTTATGCGTCCTCCCGTACGCAACGTCGCTGGCGATGGTACTGATCGCGCCGCTGTACTATTACAACGACGGTGTTTACGCCTATTCCTACGGTCCCATGGTGTACCTTATTTATATAGGCGTGGCGGTTTACCTTACGGCAACGTTCATTATCCTGTTCAAAAAAGGCAACGCTTATACCTCGGGAGGTCAGCTCTCGGCTATTCTCCCCGACTTCCGCCGCGCAAGAAAGGCTGTCACAATCGGTCTTTGCATATGGATAGTGGTCGCGGTGATACAGTTTATTTTTCCGCAAATGCTTATTTCCTGCATAGGCGCTACGCTTATGGCGCTGTATGTCTACCTTGTCTTTGAGAACCCCGCGGGCTACTATGACAGCGAATCCGACAGCCTTAACACGCGCGCCTTCCATATCATGGTGCCCGAAATGCTCGCGCGGAAAAAATCATTCTATGTCGTTAGCTTTTCCCTCGACAATATCCACCGCATAATCAAGTCCAAGGGTCACGACGGACCTGCTAAAATACTGCGCGACGCTTCGTCGCAGCTTTCGCAGATGTTCCCTACGATAAATATTTACCGCTCCGAATCCTATACGCTGACTATGTTCATCAAGGAAGAGATCATTTTCAAGTACATCACCAACACCCTTAAAAAATGGAGCTTCACAAGCAGCGACGGAATGAGCGTGCATTATCACATCTCCGTTATCAAGTGCCCGAAGTTTGCCGACAGCGTAGACAAGCTGTACGACGCGATGAGTTACTGCCGCAAGGAATTTTCCCGCAGGGAAAGCGGCGGCATTTACACGCTCGACGAGGATATGGAAAAGGAGCTAAACTACCGCGCAAAGGTGCTCGAGATACTCACAAAGGCGGTCGAGGAAAAGGCGTTCAACGTTGTGTATCAGCCGATTTACTCCGCGGAGAAAAAGCGCTTTGCCTCCGCAGAGGCGCTGGTAAGGCTGCGCGACGACAAGACCGTCGGCTTCATTTCCCCCGAAATATTTATCCCTATGGCGGAGGAGCGCGGGCTTATCGAGGAGATAGGCAGCATCGTCTTTGAAAAGGTGTGCGAATTTGCCTCGCGCGAAAAGCTGAGCGAGATAGGGATAGACTACATAGAGGTCAACCTCTCGGGCGTTCAGAGCGTCGACCCGACTATCGCGGACAGGCTTCACGCCATAATGGAGAAGTACGGTATCCCGCCGAAATTCCTCAACCTCGAGATAACCGAAACAGCCTCCGTCGACGGCGGCGATATGCTGCTCAAGAACATGGACAGGCTCCGCAGCATGGGCTGCCATTTCAGCATGGACGACTTCGGTACCGGCTACTCTAACCTCTCGCAGATGGCAAAGGTGCGCTTCGAGCTTATTAAGCTCGACAAGAGCCTTATCTGGCCCTGCTTCGGCGAGAACAACTCCGAGCCGCTCATCATTCTTAACAGCTGTATCGACATGATACTCCGCCTCGGAGTTAAGATAGTCGCAGAGGGCGTTGAAACTCCCGAACAGGCGAGAATGCTCATAGATAAAGGCGTTACATACCTTCAGGGCTACTATTTCAGCAAGCCCGTCGGCGAAATTGACTTTATAAACAGAGTAAAACAAGGCGCCGAGATTTAACTTTTAAGTAAATATCATTCTGTATCCTTGCATTTTTTAAGTAATTCTATACTAAAAAAAGCGTGAAGATTTAGCAAAATAGACTATTGAAATATAAGACGATATTTGCTATACTTGTATTATAAGGTCGGTCGGGGCGCGGACTGCTCCCGACCGGAATAATGAAAAACAATAATCTGAGAGAGGTAACAAAATGAGCTTAGAAATCTTCGGACAGAGCATTCCCAACATTCCGTGGCAGGATCGTCCCGAGGGCTGCAAGGACGTGATTTGGCGCTACAACGCAAACCCCATTATCCCCCGCGACCTTCTCCCCACAAGCAACTCCATCTTCAACTCCGCAGTAGTACCCTTCGAGAGCGATAAGGGTCACTTCGCAGGCGTTTTCCGCGTTGACGACAAGGAAAGAAACATGGCTATCCACGCAGGTTTCTCCGAGGACGGAATCCACTGGAACATCAACCCCGAAAAGGTAGAGTGGATAAACGACGACCCGCTTACCGCTGAGGCTAATCCGTGGCAGTACGGCTACGACCCCCGCTGCGTATGGATCGAGGACCGCTTCTGGATCACATGGTGCAACGCTTACGGCTGGAAGCCCACTATCGGTATCGGCTGGACAAAGGATTTCAAGGAATTCCATCAGATGGAAAACGCGTTCCTGCCCTTTAACAGAAACGGCGTTCTCTTCCCCCGCAAGATAAACGGCGAGTACGTTATGTTCTCCCGTCCTTCCGATAGCGGCCACACTCCTTTCGGCGATATGTACCTGTCCCACTCCAAGGATATGACCTACTGGGGCAAGCACAGACACGTTATGGCTCCCGACAGAGGCTGGGAATCCAAGAAGATCGGCGCAGGTCCCATTCCGATCGAAACGAGCGAGGGCTGGCTGGTATTCTACCACGGCGTTCTCGAGAGCTGCAACGGCTTTGTTTACAGCTTCGGTGCCTGCATTCTCGACAAGGATCAGCCCTGGAAGGTTAAGTACCGCTGCCGCGAGTACCTCATCAACCCGCGCGAGATCTACGAAACCGTCGGCGACGTTCAGAACGTTACATTCCCCTGCGCAGCTCTCTGCGACAAGGACACCGGCCGTATCGCTATCTACTACGGCTGCGCCGATACCTGCGTAAGCATGGCATTCTGCTACGCTGAGGAAGTTGTTGAGTACGTTAAGGCTCACTCCAACAAGTATTTCTGATAATAACCCCATATCGGGCAGGAGGGCGCTAAGGCGTGCCGCCTTTGGTAATTCCGCCTCGCCGACACTTCATCTTTTTTCAGATGCTTTGCTCGGCGGATCGAAAACTGCTCTATTGGAAACACACTAAAAATACACGCCCTCTTTTGTGTATAAGAAAAGCGCCCTCCGATC
>CAMEPN010000057.1 GCA_945931735.1 uncultured Clostridia bacterium | reverse complement strand
CGTCGCGCTCGGATTCGGCTTCCGCTGCGGCTTCCTCGGGCTGCTCCATATGGAGATAATACAGGAGCGTATCGAGCGCGAATACAACCTCGATATCATAACCACCGCTCCCTCGGTTGTGTATAAGATCGAAATGACCGACGGCTCGGTAAGAATGATCGACAACCCGACAAACTACCCCGACCCCGCCGAAATTGCGCAGGCATACGAGCCTATGGTAAACGCGCACGTCTACGCCCCGTCGGAATACGTCGGGAACATCATGGAGCTGTGCCAGAACAGGCGCGGAGTGTTCAAGGATATGAAATACATCGACTCCGCCCGCGTAGACCTGCACTACGAGCTGCCGCTCAACGAGATAGTGTACGACTTTTTCGACGCGCTGAAATCCCGCACGCGCGGCTACGCAAGCTATGACTACGAGATGATGGGCTTCGCGCCGTCAAAGCTAGTCAAGCTTGATATACTGCTCAACGGCGACGTTATCGACGCGCTTTCGTTCATCGTCCACACCGACAAGGCATACGAGCGCGCCCGCAAAATGGCTGAAAAGCTAAAGGAGCATATCCCCCGTCAGCTTTTCGAGATACCGATACAGGCTGCTGTCGGCGGGAAGATAATCGCGCGCGAAACGATAAAGGCGCTCCGCAAAGACGTCCTCGCGAAGTGCTACGGCGGCGACATCACCCGAAAGAAAAAGCTGCTCGAAAAGCAGAAGGAGGGCAAGAAGCGCATGAGAGCGTTCGGCACCGTCGAAGTGCCGCAGGAGGCTTTCATGGCTGTGCTCAAGCTCGACGATGAATAAACCGCGCGGACTTTATATCCACGTCCCGTTCTGCCTTACGAAATGCCCCTACTGCGACTTCTATTCCGTCCCGTTCTCGCATAAAACGGCGCGGGAATATGCCAACGCGGTGATAAGGAACCTGTCGCGTTACGACGAGCCGTTCCGCACGGTGTATTTCGGCGGCGGCACGCCGATACTGCTCGCCCCGTATATCGGGGACATTCTGCGCAGTATCCGCGTCGAAAGCGGCGCAGAGGTGACCGCCGAGGCAAACCCCTGCCTTTGCTCCCCAAAAACACTGGAGCAGCTTCGCAGCGCGGGAGTAAACAGGCTGTCGATAGGAGTGCAGTCGCTTAACGGCGGCGAACTTTCCGCCCTCGGACGGCGGCACAGCGCGTTACAGGCGGAGCAGGCTGTCCTCACGGCAAAGTCGGCGGGCTTTGACGACATCAGCGCCGACATAATGCTCGCGATACCGAAACAGACCGAAGCGTCGCTTTCCGAAACGACAGCGCGCCTTGCGGAACTGCCGCTGACCCATATTTCGGCATATCTGCTCAAAATCGAGCCGCGCACACCGTTCGGGAAAACTCCCCCCGAAACGCCCGACGAGGACGAAACCGCCGCGCTTTATCTCTCGGCGGTAAAACAGCTCGGCGCGCTCGGCTTTTCGCAGTACGAAATAAGCAACTTCGCGAAAGCGGGCTTTGAGAGCCGCCACAACCTCATTTACTGGCGGCGGGAGGAATACCTCGGCATAGGCCCCGCGGCGCATTCTTTCTATAACGGAAAGCGTTTCGCCGTACCGAGGGATATCCGCCGATTTATCGAAAGCCCCGCGCAGGCGGAAGAAATCACCGACGACTGCCCCGACGAAACGGAGGAGCGCGTCATGCTCGGACTAAGACTTTCCGAGGGCATTCCCGAGGAGCTTTGGAAGCCGCTCGAGAGCAGGCTGCGCTTTGTCCCGAGGGAATATTACACCATAAAAAACGGCAGGCTCGCGCTCACGGCGCAGGGGTTCCTGCTGTCAAACGAAATAATCGCGCTGCTGCTTTCCTAGACGTAAAACAGCGCATTCAAGGAGAAAAACCATGGCAATCACAATACCCGAAAACAAAAAGCTCATTCCCGCGGACGACAAGCGCTTTCAGTATATGGGAAGGATAGACTTCGACGACCCGAAGCGCCCCGTTCTCGTCTGGCCCGCAACGTCTGTCGACATCGTTTTCAGCGGCACATCGCTCTCCATTGCTCTGAACAATATGAATTTTCAGGACGTGACGCATTTTGCAGTAATAGTGGACGGCGTGATGAAAAAGATCTTCTTCGACAAGGACGAGAGCCGCACCGACAGGCTCTACCCCGTTGCAGAGGGACTTGAGGACAAGCCGCACACCCTCCGCATTCTCAAGACCCTTGCCTGCCACAATTACCTCACCTTTATCGGGATAGTCATAGACGAAAGCGCCGAGGTGTCCCTGCCCGAGCGCAAGTACGACTGTAAACTCGAGGTGTACGGCGACAGCGTTTCCGCGGGCGAGGTCACGGAAGCGATTTATTACGAGGGTCAGTGCGACCCCGACGGGCACTGCAACCGCTATGACAACTCCGCGTTCAGCTACCCCTACAAGCTCGCTAAGAAGCTCAACGCCGAGCTGCACGACATCGCGCAGGGCGGAATCGCGCTGCTTGACGGGACGGGCTATTTCTGCTCCGACTGCCTTACGGGCATGGTGAACTGCTACGATAAAATACAGTACAGCCCCTACGCCGACAGGAAGCAGTGGGATTTCGCGCGCTACACCCCCGATTTCGTGATTATCGCAATCGGTCAGAACGACGCCAACCCCGAGCCGGAGCGCATAAAGACCCCCGAATACCGCCGTATGTGGAAGGACGAGTACATAAAAATGCTCCGCAGCCTTATGGAGAAATACCCCGCCGCGAAGTTCGTGCTTATCCTGACTATCCTCGGTCACGACAAAACATGGGACGACGCTCTCGAGGAGATAACGCAGGAGGTAAACGACCCGCGCGTTTCGCATTTTCTGTTCCGCAGGACAGGCTGCGGCACCAACGGCCACCCACGCGCGACCGAGCAGGAGGAAATGGCGGAGGAGCTTTATTGCTATATAAAGCAAAATCTTTCTTAAGAAAACGATCTCATATGATGTAAAAGCCTCCGTTTTCAAATGTTATATTACACAATATTTAACAAATGCCACTCGGTAAAATGCGGCAGAATAAACAAAAAATCGACTTTTCTTTTGATTTGGCGGCAGTTTTTATTGTAAACACGTCCGCGATATGTTATAATTAAGTGTACGTGTTCGGAACTTTGGGAATTTCAAGTGATAAAGCGACCGAACTAAAAAAGAAATATTGCTTTTATTGTAAGGAGAAAACTATGAAACTGAAAAAACTCTACGCAGCCCTCACCGCTGCGGCAATGATGCTCACAGCGACAGCTTGTGCAAGCAGCACGACATCATCTTCCGACGCAGCTTCAGGCTCCGATTCCTCCGTTGCGGATTCGACCGCGAACACCGCAGAGGCTGAAAACAACACCGACAGCGACAAGACCTACAATATCGGTATCTGCCAGCTCGTTCAGCACGACGCGCTCGACGCAGCTACACAGGGCTTCAAGGACGCTCTGACCGAAAAGCTCGGCGACAAGGTAACATTTGACGAGCAGAACGCAAACGGCGAGAGCACTAACTGCACAACTATCTGCACAGGCTTCGTTGCTTCCGGCGTTGACCTTATCCTCGCAAACGCTACCGGCGCTCTTCAGGCTGCCGCAGCTTCCACAAGCACTATCCCGATCCTCGGCACATCCGTTACCGACTACGCGACTGCTCTTTCCATGGATAACTGGACAGGCGCTACCGGCACAAACATCTCCGGTACCTCCGACCTCGCTCCTATCGACGAGCAGGAGAAAATGCTCGTTGAGATGTTCCCCGATGTTAAGCAGGTAGGTATCATTTACTGCTCCGCAGAAGCAAACTCCAAGTATCAGGCAACACTGTTCGGCGAGGCTCTTGCCGCTGACGGTATCGCATACAAGGAGTACAGCGCTGCTGACACCAACGAAATAAGCACGGTAGTTTCCACCGCTATCACCGAGTGCGACGTTCTTTACGTCCCCACAGATAACACCATGGCTTCCTCCACGGAAACGATCAAGAACATTGTTGTTCCCGCAGGTATCCCCGTAATCGCGGGCGAAGAGGGCATTTGCAGCGGCTGCGGCGTAGCTACTCTGTCCATCAGCTACTATGACATCGGCTACACCACCGGCGAGATGGCTTACGATGTACTTGTTAACGGCGCAGACATCTCCACAATGGAGGTTCGCTTCGCTCCCAATGTAACCAAGAAGTACAACGCAGCTATCTGCGAAGAGCTGGGCATAACTGCTCCCGAGGGCTACGAGGCAATCGGCTGATATCAAGGCACACAAATTCCCGCCGCACAGGCGCGGCGGTTTGAAATGCGGCAACGGGGCACGGGCAACACTGTTCCCCGTTTCTGCATAATCAATATGTAAATAAGCGATCGGAGAGGTAAAATGGAAATTCTTTTATCAAAGCTTAATACATTCGGCAACGCATTGCCGGGCGATATAACGCAGGGACTAATCTGGGGCGTCCTCGCGATAGGCGTGTACCTTACATACAAGATACTCGACTTCGCCGACCTCACCGTTGACGGTTCCCTCGGTCTTGGCGGCGTTACCGCTGTGGTTCTGATAACAAACGGCGTTCCCGTACCGGTCGCAATGATAATTGCTTTCCTCGCGGGCTGCTGCGCAGGACTTGTGACCGCGCTGCTCAACACCATGCTCGGTATCCCCGGGATACTCGCGGGAATACTGACGCAGCTCGCGCTTTACTCGGTTTACCTTGATATAAACGGCAAGGCTAACGCCCCGATAAGCGTCGACAAGTTCCCGCTCGTAATTTCCTCAAGATATGTCACCGCAGGCAACGAGGTCATGGATATAATCCGTACAGTCGGCACCGCGCTTATTTTCGTCGTGCTGATAGTCGCCGCGCTGTATTGGTTCTTCGGCACCGAATACGGCATGGCAATAAGAGCTACGGGCTGCAACAGCGCAATGTCCAAGGCGGAGGGCATCAACACAAAGCGCACCACTATAATCACCCTCTCCCTCTCCAACGGCCTTGTCGGCCTTTCCGGCGCGCTCCTCGCGCAGTATCAGGGCTTCGCAGATGTTAATATGGGCAGAGGCGCGATCGTTATCGGTCTTGCCGCCGTTATCATCGGCATGGTGCTCGGAGAAGTTATCCTCAGAAAGCACTTCAACTTCGTCGGCAAGCTTGCTTTCACCGCACTCGGCGCTATCATTTATTTCGTTGTCCTCAGAATAGTAATGCTCATCGGTCTTTCCACCGATAACACAAAGCTGTTCTCGGCGGTCATTGTCGCGCTTTTCCTCGCAGTTCCCTACCTCCAGAAGAACGCAAAGACCTCCTTCCGAAAGGCAGGAAAGCGCTCCCTCCTCGGAGAATCGACGGAGCCTCAGCCCGTGCTGAGTGCTGCGTCCGGCTCGGATGATAAGGAGGATAAGTAATGCTGGAACTTAAGAATATACATAAGGCTTTCAACCGCGGCACCATAAACGAGAAAAAGGCGCTCAACGGCGTTACAATAACCCTTGAGGACGGCGATTTCGTAACCATAATCGGCGGAAACGGCGCGGGAAAATCCACCACGCTGAACGCCGTTGCAGGCGTATGGCCAGTCGACGAGGGCGCGGTCATAATCAACGGTCAGAATGTCACAGGTCTCTCCGAGCACAGGCGCGCGAAGTTCATCGGGCGTGTGTTCCAAGACCCCATGACAGGTACCGCCGCGACTATGGAAATTCAGGAAAACCTCGCGCTCGCAGCGCGCCGCGGTCAGTCGCGCGGACTTAGCTGGGGAATATCCCGCAAGGAACGCGAAAAATACCACGAGATGCTGAAAATGCTCGACCTCGGCCTTGAGGACAGAATGACCACAAAGGTCGGACTGCTTTCGGGCGGTCAGCGTCAGGCGCTCACGCTTCTTATGGCAACGCTGAAAAAGCCGGAGATACTTCTTCTCGACGAGCACACCGCCGCGCTCGACCCGAAAACTGCGGCAAAGGTGCTTGAGCTTTCCGATAAAATAATCGCCGAGGAACACCTCACCGCCATGATGGTAACGCACAACATGGCTGACGCTATAAAGCACGGCAACCGCCTTATAATGATGAACGACGGAAGAATCATCTACGACGTAAAGGGCGAGGAAAAGAAAAACCTCACCGTCGACGACCTGCTCCGAAAGTTTGAGGAGGTAAGCGGCTCGAAGCTCAACAACGACAGAATGCTCCTAGCGAAGGACTAAGCCCTTTTTAATCAAACAATAAAACACCTGTGCAGATATACACAGGTGTTTTCTGTTTTAAATCAATCGTCAGAACCCGAAAAGCTGCTTTTCGTACCGCTCGAATGCGTATTCCATCGCGTCAAGGCTGTCAATGTTCGAGGTGCCGTTGTCGAGCCGAACGTCCTTGTGAATATCGCGCTCGTCCCAGACCGCGCCGCGGAGCGCTTCGATAACATGGGGACATTCGTCTGAAACAAAAAATCTCCCCGCGGCGATAAGCCTGTTCAGCATATTTATACGGGTGTTTATCGGGCGCTTAAGCGCGTTCTTCACCTCAAGCTTCACCGCACGGCGGAAGCTCTTCACAAGAAGCTGCTCGGCGCTGTCGCAGCAGGCGCAGCTAAGCGTCGGAAAGCGCTCCCGCTCGCGCCCGATGTATTCCGAAAACGCAGAGATAAGGCTCTCCGCAGAGCGGTTGCGGCTGTCGTAGTATTCCGAAAGGACATACATATTCTTAAACCCCGCGTCGAACCCGACATGGACAAACGCGCTCGCGCTTCCGTTCCCGCCGTAGTCGACCCCGACGACCGAGCATATCAGCCTGTTTTCGGACAGCCGCTTGGCAAGCTCCTGCGAGGAGATTATGTTATCCGAGGAAAAGCCCTCGTATACCCTCCCCTCCGCCGCCACCCATTTTCCGAGGATAAAGCGGTCGTAAAACACCCCGCAGAACTCCGCCTTGAGCGTTTCGATGTATTCGCGCGGGAGAAAAATATTGTCCTCCAGCGTGAATTTAAGCGACAACAGGTCAACGCTCCCGTTGTCGAGATAGTCACGCTTGACCCAGTGCGAGGGGTTGTCGGGATTGGTCGTGGCGAAAAGCTTAGCGCCCGGTTCGGACAGGCGCGAGAGCAGCATTACGAAAAAATCCTCCCCGAAAAGAGTCAGCTCGTCGCAGTACGCCCCGCGCAGGGTCATGCCGCGTATCTTCCCCTCGGACTGCGCATTCGCCGCGCCCTCAAGGTATATTCTCCGCCCGAAAAGCCGCGCTTCCTTTTTTGTTAGGCTGTATGAAAAGCTGCTCCCGAACAGTCCGCACATCGGCTCGAGCACGTTTCTTTTTAGCGTTGTGAGAGTTTTCCCCGCCATGAGATACGCGCTGTCCGCGGGAGAGCCTGCCACCCAGAAGCCCCATATTATCATCGAAATATAGGTCTTTCCGCTGCGGACGCTGCCCTCGAAGATGTTCAGCCTGCGGAGCTTTCCGTTTTTGAGCAGCCGCAGCGCCTGCTCCTGCTTCGGCGAAAAGCTCACTCATCCTCACCCCCGTCCATGTCGGAATATTCCCCGATAAGACGGACAAGGTTAGCCGTGCCGTCGTCGCCGCTGTTCTCCTCAAGCATCTCGAAAACAAGCCTGAACACCTTTGCCAGCTTTTCGAGATCCTTTTCCGCGAGCGCGGAGATAAGCTCGGGGTCGGTCAGCTTTTCCGCGAACATCTCCCCGAATTTTATAAAGCTGCGGTTGTGCTTTCCGAAAAAGTCCGCAGCGGTCAGTTTCTTTGCCATTATTTTTCCTCCTTAGTTAATTGGGCTTTTACCCGATATTATCATAACGGAGTGCGGACTGCATTTTACTGCATTTTCCCGCATATACATAAACAAAAAAATATTTCGGAGGTTTTTCTATGGACGATATGAAACGGCTTATCGAAAAATATAAGCGCGAGCTGATGGAATACAGCAAGGCGGCAGCGCCTAAGGAGAAGCTTGACTTCCCCGAAATGCTGCCGGAAACGGACGAGCAGCCCGCCGAAAACACCCCGCCCGAGCACATGAACATTCCCGAAAAGGAGGAAGCGGCCGCTCCCGCCGCGCCCGAAGCGGAACAGCCATCCTCCCCCGAATGCTCCGCCGAGGAGGAAAGCGACGATCTCCGCAAGGACAGCTCCGCGGAAGCTCCCGAGCCGGAGCAGAAAAGCGTTTCGCCGAAAATAATCGGCTATGTAAAGGACGGGGACGTAAACAGCGCGCTCCCCGAGGGCTTCAGCAAGCTGTTTTCCGAGCTGATGACAGACGAAGAAAAGCACCTGTTCCTCCACGAAAACGCCCACGGCTTCTACCGCTTCGGGGATTTCCCGGAGCTGCCCTTCATCCACCACATGGCGGAGTAATGCGGCTTCCAAAGGGCTCTGCCCTCTGGACTCCCGCCAAGGGCGCTGCCCCTGGACCCCGCCAAAGGGGCGCTGCCCCTTTGGATTCCCCGCGAAGGGCCTTCGGCCCTCTCGA
>CAMEPN010000056.1 GCA_945931735.1 uncultured Clostridia bacterium | reverse complement strand
AACGACATCTGACAAAGGATTTTGTTTCATTGCATTTTCGAGCTGTGCGTTGGAAACATGGGTGTAGATCTGCGTAGTGTTAAGGTTCTCGTGACCGAGGACGTCCTTAAGCACGCGGACATCGACGCCGTTTTGATACATCAGAGTAGCGGCTGTGTGGCGAAGCTTATGCACAGAAAGCCCTTGATTATCCAGCCCGCAGTTTTTAAGGCACTGTTCAACTATCTGCTGAACGCGGCGGTTTGATATTCGCGTGCCGCGCTTGCTAAGAAACAGCGCGTTGGTTTTTGCGGACATATCGCGGTTTCCGGCGGCATTGCGCACATCGGGATCGCTTTCGTTCGGCGCAAGATAATCCATGTAAGCGTTTACACAGGCGTTGTTAAGGAATATTATTCGTTCCTTGCTGCCTTTGCCGAGTACCTTAAGCGTATACACGTCTGCGCCGTTGTCGTGGGTGCAGCGGATATCTCCTAAATCTATCCCAACAAGCTCGCTAAGACGCATACCGCAATTCAGGAAGAAAACAATAATGCAATAGTCGCGCTTTTGTTCGGGAGAATCAATATTGGTTAGCATTTCCAGTGATTGTTCAAGCGTAAGATACTTAGGCAATGCGGGCTTGGGCGACGGAAGCTCAAGGTTTGACAAAGGGTTGACATCAAATAAGTGCTTATTGTTCGTGAGAAATTTGTAGAACTGCCTTAACGCGACTGCCTTACGGTAGCGTGCTTTCTGCTCGTTGGATTTCTCGGTTTTCATAAATACGAGGTATTCCTGCACAAGCTTGAGATCGACCGATTTGATATCCTCGTCGGTTATATCTGATATGCTGATTTTGCTGAACTCGTACGGATCCTGCGGTGCGCGGTCGTTCCGTATTTTATAGAAACGGAAAAATGTTCTTATATCAACGTAATAATTTTTTACCGTCAGCTCCGAACGACCTTTTACGATCTGCTCGTAATATATAAAGTCCTTTATGAGCGTCGGCGCGTCGTCATAGTATGTTTGTTTCATCTTCTATGGGAAAAAAACTCCACCCAATTGCATAAAATTTTTATTTTACGCAATAGGCTATGTTTTTCCCTTTACCCTCTTTCTCTACAAATTATCGAATAATCATAAAATATACACCCATCAAAATCAAAAGAAAAACAATGTTGCTTACAGTAAAGCAAGCCAAATAACGTCCTTTAAGCTTTGGGAATTTCATTGAGAGCTGCTTGAACGAGATAAGGCTTGCCATGGACGCAATTAGCGTTCCAAGACCGCCGAGATTTGTTCCAATAATAAGCGCGCTGATATTATCCGAAAAACCCGACAGCAGCAGCGCGGCGGGAACATTGCTGATTATCTGACTGGAAATTACTGCGGTAATAACCTCCTTGCCGGATATGATGTTTTCGAGAATATCGCAGAACCATTGTATCCTTCCCATATTACCGATAAAAATAAAAAAACCTGCGAAGGTCGCAAGCAGAGAAAAATCCGCTTTGGCAAGAGTCTTTCTGTCTGCAATAAGAACAGTTAACAGCACTGCTGCAAGAGTTATTCCGTAATGGACAAGCCTTACCACGCTCAGCAGGCATATCACAAATAAAGTCAGATAAACCGCCATCAGCTTTTTGCTTCCGAGAACTGCTTTTTGTGTAAATCCAATTTCAAGCTTTTCGTGGTCTTTTCTAGACAGGAACAATATCCATACGAGAAGCATTATCAGCGATACGGAGCTGTACGGCAGCATGAGCAGCAGAAAGCTTCCGATAGACATATCCGCTTTGCCGAACAGATATAAATTCTGCGGGTTTCCAAGCGGGGTCAGCATACTTCCGAGGTTAGCCGCTATCGTTTCCATTGCGGTCACGGGAATTATCAGCCGCTTTTCGTATTCACTGCCCGCAAGCGCCAGAACCGTAAACGTAAACGGAACAAGCGTTATCAGCGCAACATCGTTCGTGATGAACATACTTAGGAAAAAACACAGAAGCACGGGTATCAGAACGAGCTGACGCATATTCTTGACATTCGACAGCATTTTCTGCGCAAGAATGTCAAACACGCCTATTCCCCTAAGTCCCGCAACAACTGTCATAAGGCAGAATAATATGCTTAGCGTTCTGAAATCTATGTATCCGAAATATTCCGCGTCGGGCGGCACAAAAAACGCAGATATTGCCGCAAGCAGACAGGCTGCAATAAGTACGGGCTCATTTTTGATAAAGGCTAATATTCTGTTCAATTGCCTTACCTCTTTTATGCTTTACGATTTCTCTGAATGACCGCACCGCAGACGAAGAACACCGCAAATACGGCAATATTCACGCAGACAATGCTTGCTCCGCACGGAGTGTCCGCAGCATAGGATATCATCATGCCAGCAATAAATGTTGCGACCGAGATTATCGCAGAGCATATCGTAACGGAACGGAAGCTCTTGAACACCCTCATGGAGCAGAGCGCCGGGAAAATGATAAGGCTTGATATCAGCATACTTCCCATAAGGCGCATACCGACAACAATCGTAACAGCAGTCAGCAGCGCAATGAGCATATTGTACATATTCGCATTAGTGCCGGTCGCTTTGGCAAAATTTTCATCGAATGTGATCGCGAATATTTTTGTGTAGAAGAAAATAAACATCGCAATGACAGCCGCCGCAAGAACCACGCTTATGACAACGTCCTCGCTGCTTACGGAGATAATGCTTCCGAAAAGGTAGGAATTTATGTCGATATTCATTCCCGAGGACATTGATACCGCCATTACGCCTATCGCAAGCGCGCCCGTTGAGATAAGTGCTATTGCCGCGTCGCCCTTGATTTTCCCGTCGGATGACAGCCGCAGCAAAATGAACGCCGCGAAAATAACGACGGGTATAGCCACCGCCATAGGCGCAATATTCATCACCGTAGCTACCGCCAAAGCGCCGAAGCCAACATGGGACAAACCGTCGCCTATCATTGAATATCGCTTGAGCACCAAGCTTACGCCGAGCAGCGCAGCGCACAGCGAAACAAGTATTCCGACGATAAGCGCACGCACCAGCACAGGCGTCGAAAGCATTTCAGAGATCATTTCAATCATTTCCGACACCGCCTTTCAGGAAATCGGAGGCTCCGCTTTTCATAAACTCGTCGGGCGTGCCGAAAAACCAGCCTTCGCTGCGCAGGCACAGTATATGGCTTGCGTATTTGAGCGCGGCAGTCATATCGTGAGTTACCATTATGATAGTTACGCCGCTTTTGTTTATGTCATATATCAGCTCGTAAAGCTCCGAGGTCACTATCGGGTCAAGCCCGGAAACAGGCTCGTCGAGCAGCAGGAGCTTATGCGTTGCGCACAAGGCTCTCGCGAGCAGGACGCGCTGCTGCTGACCGCCCGAAAGCTCGCGGTAGCTGCGTTTTTTTAATTCCGATATGCCGAGCCGCTCCATATTTTCCGCTGCAAGCTTTTTCTCCTTTGAGGAATAAAAAGGTCGTATCCCGCGCGCGTTAAGACAGCCCGATATCACCACTTCCCCGACATTTGCGGGGAAATCCCTCTGCGCGCTTGTCTGCTGCGGAAGATAGCCTATTTCCTTGCGCAGCAGTCCGTCGCCAAAGGTTATTGAACCGCCCACGGGCTTTTTAAGCGAAAGCAGCGACTTAACGAGCGTGCTTTTTCCCGAGCCGTTTTCGCCGACAATGCAGAGATAGTCGCCGCTGTTCACTTCAAAGCTCATATTTTTTATCACAGTCATATTTTCATATGAAAGCGTAAGATCTTCTGTCTTGATCAGTGCCATAATGCCCTCTTATCCGTCAAGAAAGCGCTGTTAAAAGCGCCTCATAATTTCTTGTCATCAGCGAAACGTAGCTCTCCCCTGCCGCAAAATCGTCTGCGGTAATATTATGGCAGGTGTGAAATTCCATTGTCGGCAGACCTTTATCCGCGGCGAGAGTGTCCGCGAGCTTGTGGTTTGAAAGCTCGATATAAAAGACCGTCTTTATCGTATCCTCGTCGTCAAGCTTGCCGAGCAGGAACGAGATAGTCTGCGCGGACGGTTCGACCTCGCTTCCGCAGCCCGGGAAAGCGGCGTAATAATTCAAGCCGTATTCTTTAAAGAAATAGAGCAGCGGGAACCTGTCGCCGAACACAAAATATCGTTTTTCTCCCGAGAAAAGCTGTTCAAATTTCTCATCGAGCGCGTTTATCTGGTCGATATAGCTTTCCGCATTCTGTCGATAAATCGCCGCGTTTTCGGGGGATATCTCCTCCGCAGCTTTAAGCACGCTGTCAACAATCAGCGCGGCATTTTTCGGAGAAGTCCAGATGTGCTCGTCGTATTCCTCGGCATCATCATGCTCATCGTGCTCTTCCCCGTAGTGCTCGCCCTGCATTCCCTCGATATGCTCTTCCTCCAGCGCCTCGACCGCGTCCATCATACGAAGAGTATTAACGCCGTCCGCTGCGTCAAGTATCCCGTCCACCCATGTGTCCGACTCGCCGCCGTTGTATATGAACAGGTCGCAGTTGTCTATCTTAACTATATCCTTTGCAGTAGGGTCATAGCTGTGGCTCTCCGTGCCGGGCTTAAGCAGCAGGGTCACTTCTGCGGTGTCGCCGAATACCTGCCGCGCAAAATCGTATGCGGGAAAAATCGTCGTCACAACGGAAAGCTTGTCGTTATTATCCTCCTGCGGAGCGTTTGTGTCGGAGCATCCGCAGGTCATCGCCAGCGCAGCCGCGCAGAGCAGCGCGGTAATTTTCTTTATTCTCATTTGTTGTCCCTTTCGTGCGATATATCTTTATCTGTTTTCTCTATTTTCTCTTTCTCGGCACATTCGCCGCATATACCATAAATGACCGTCCTGCCGATATCAACGTTGAAGTCATGGCTGCTTTCGATGTGCTGCTTCATTTCTGCCATAAAGCTGCAATCCATGTGTATAATCTTCATGCAGCGTTCACATTTAAGGTGAAAATGGCTGTCGCATTTTTCGGATTCATTAAGCTGATAGGCGGCTCCGTTGTCCCCGTCGGTATAACGCTTAAGCACGCCTTGATTGGTGAGCTTTGAAAGCGTGCGGTAAACGGTGGCTTCGCCGACGGATATTTCTCCGCTCCGTATAAGCTCTTTTGCGGTGAAGCAGGTGCCGCGGTGTCTTCCGAAAAAATCCACTATCTCGTCGCGCTGCTTTGTGTTATAGCTGTTCCTGTCCATTTTCTCACCCCAATTTGATTTTGATTTTCATTCTCAATTTCAGATTATATCACATTTATTATATAAATGCAAGAGTTTTTACGCAATTATATTGATTTTTTCTGAAAAAAGTTGTATAATGATTTTGTCAAAGCAAAGGACAGCAATTATCTGTCCGGAATATGGAGGAAGCAAAAATGGCTGAAATTCTTATCGAAACATCAGCAAGACACGTTCACGTTACACAGGAAACACTGGAGGCTCTTTTCGGAAAGGGCGCGGAGCTTACGAAGAAGAAGGATCTTTCGCAGCCCGGACAGTTCGCAAGCGAGCAGCGCGTTACCGTCGTTGGCCCCAAAAAGGAGCTTGCAAATGTAAGCATACTCGGTCCCTGCCGTCCCGCAGATCAGGTTGAGCTTTCCGCGACCGACGCACGTTCTATCGGTCTTGGCATTGATATCCGCGAGAGCGGCGATATCGCCGGCACAGGCGGATGTACTCTGCGCGGCCCCGCAGGCGAGGTTACTATCAAGGAGGGCGTTATCGTAGCAAAGCGCCATATCCACATGATCCCCGAAACCGCTGAAAAGCTTGGTATCAAGAACAAGGATATCGTATGGGTAAAGTGTGTTACCAAGGAAAGAACGGCTATTCTCGGCGACGTTGTCGTAAGAGTAAGCGATAAGTTCGCGGACGCAATGCATATCGACACTGACGAGTCCAACGCTATCGGCGCTACACCCGGTCTTATGGGCGAGATCATCAAGGAACTCTGATACATACATATTTATAAAAACAAAGCGGAGATCATCTTCTCCGCTTTTCTGTTTATAATGCGCTCTCAATCATTTCCGAAATGACTGCGAGAGCCGCCTTACTCTCCTCCTCGGGTATCCTGCCGCCGTTTCTGCTGCGGAAGCGCGCGGAGATATTTACTCCGTCCTGCTCTTTCCTAACGGAGATATTGTAGGCGATACAGGTGTGCTCGGTACCGTCGTAAAGGTAGTTTAGCGTGATTTCGGTGCTTTTTCCGCTGAGCAGCATAAGACCCAGCGTTTCCCTGCTGTCGTAAAATTCGCCGAGGTACCCGTTCGATATGACGCGCGAGCCGTCTATCGCCAGCGTCAGCCCGCTGTTGTCCGAGGTCACATTGCTGCCGTTTTCGATTTGTGTGAAGTGCGGTATTATCACGCTTTTTCCGCCTGCGCTGTCCGCAAGGATATCAAGCAGCATTGTTTTGGGCGATACACCCGCTTTTTCGGCGTTTTCGATAATGGAGAGCGGCTTTTCCGCCGAGGTTATTCCCTCGGTAAAATGCAGGTCGGTCAGCATTTCGGCATTTTCGGCGCAGCATACGGGCATATTCAGACTGCACCGCATTTCGCAGTAAAGCATATCCAGCGCTTGTGTCACCGACGTTTCCTCAAATCCGCTTCCGAGTATGAGCAGCTTGGTTTCGCTCATATATATCTCTTTTCCGTCGGTGAGCGAAACGTTGTCGATAGCCTCGGCGAGCGTTTTGCCCTCTCCGCATACCTTGATGACATTTTCCTGCGACGCGTCGATCGTATCTCCTCTTCCGCTGCCGCCGCTGAACATAAGCGCGCTGACGCGATATATTCCGTCGGAATAATCCAGCGCTGCTGCCTGTATTATTGCGCGCGATCCAAGCTCCGTAGTATCTGCGCAGCCTGTCAGCGCAAGCGTGACTGCAATAACAATGGCTGACATTACACACAGCTTTTTCATGCACCCGCCTCCTTGACGTCAAGCTTTTTTCGGTGAATACAGTCGGTCAGCTCCTTTATTACTGCATATGCGCCGAAAAACATCATTCCTGCGCGGAACGATGCGCATAGCGACCATATGGCGCACCCTATTCCGTCAAGCCGTTTGAACAGAGAAATATCGGACAGCGAGGCTGCTGCCGCGAACGGATATTCGGTATACCCGTACAGATATCTGAGCGCGGCAAGCCCGAAAACGAACAGCAGTATTGAGCCAAGCGTAGAAAACAGCGAAAAGAACAGCGCTGTTTTTCCCGCACTCCCCTTTTCGGTGCGGACATACGGGAGCAGCGCGGCGAAGATAAGGTAATCGCCGCCGTGAAGAACGCGCTTTACAATGTCGCCGAACAGGTTGTCATATGCGTCGCGGTAGTGCCTGATTTCCGAATGTCGGCGAGCATTATCACCACGGTGATTATCCCCGCTGCCGCAAGGAACAGCACACCTGCCCGCGCAAGAGCTTCTGCGCCCATATATGCCGAATACACCGCGAACGCAGCGGATATAACAAATATCACCGCAGACGATATTCCCGCGATAATGCACTGCTGAGTAAACTCCGCCGAATAGAACAGCGTTCTGCACGCCGCTCCGACAAGCAGCAGCGCGGCAAATATTGCGGCGACCCAGCCGAAAAATCTGTTTTTCCTGTAAGCCGCAGCATAGAATGCGCTCCCGCGAAAGCTGTAAATTATCACGGGCAGCGCAAGTACGAAGCGAATAAGCTCCGCGATAAGCATTGCGATTATTCCCTCTCCGCCGACTCCCGTTGAACTTCGCGGGTAAACTATCTCGGCGGACAGCTCCGATAAAAGAAGAATGCAGAAAAGCTGCTGCGGGCTTATTTTGTTTTCCGAGGTCATGCTTCCCTGCCTTCCGTAATGTCCGAGCCGTTAAGACCTTGTATGGTGACATCGCTCTTTGCAAGCTTCCGCCAGCCAGAGCGGACGAACATATCCCGCGACGCTTTCGGCGAAAACGGCGATATCGGAGCCATATACGGCACGCCGTAGGTGTTGAGCGAGCACATTTTCACGGCGACCGCTCCCGCTGCGATAAGAAGCCCGTACAGCCCGAACAATCCTCCCGCAAGGATATACAGAAACCGCAGTATTACTATCTTTTCATACATCGTCGGCACGACAAAGCTGCACAGTCCCGACAGCGCAACGATAAGCACCATCGGCGCGCCGACAAGTCCCGCCGATACGGTTATATCCCCGATAACAAGTCCGCCGACTACGCCTATCGCGTGACCTATCGGACGCGGAAGCCTTATGCCCGCTTCGCGCAGTATTTCGTACATAAAATGAATAAACAGGCATTCGATCAGAAGCGAATACGGAGCGGTCTGTTCTGCGGCGGCAAGGTTCAGAATAAGCGCCGACGGGAGCATTTCGGGGTTGAACGACGCAATGGCAACATATGCCCCCGGGAGGAAAAGGGTAATGAAATACGCCGCCAGTCTTACAAGGCGGATAAAGAACGCATAGAACGGCTTCTGGGTATAGTCGTCGAGCGTCTGAAAACTCTCTATGAACAGGTGCGGGACAATAAGCCCGAACGGCGTTCCGTCGACCAGTATCCCTACCCTGCCCTCGTAGAG
>CAMEPN010000055.1 GCA_945931735.1 uncultured Clostridia bacterium | reverse complement strand
ATATGGTGCGTTCCCATGTACTCCAACCCGACGGGCATAACCTACTCCGACGAAACAGTAAAGCGCTTTGCAAATCTGAAGCCTGCCGCAAAGGATTTCCGTATTTTCTGGGACAACGCATACTGCGTTCACCACCTCTCCGACGACTGCGACAAGCTGCTGAACATCATTGACGAATGCGCAAAGGCGGGCAATCCCGATATGGTATTCGAGTTCACCTCGACCTCCAAGATATCCTTCCCGGGAAGCGGTCTTGCGGCAATGGCGGCAAGCAAGGCGAACATCGACTTCATAAAGAGCCAGATGACCTATCAGACCATCGGCTTCGACAAGCTGAACCAGCTGCGCCATGTAAAGTTCTTCAAGAACCTCGACGGGATAAAGGCACAGATGAAGCGCCACGCAGACATTATCCGTCCCAAATTCGAGGTAGTCCTGGAAACGTTGGACAAGGAGATAACCCCCGTTGGCGCGGGAAGCTGGAACAGCCCTAAGGGCGGCTACTTCGTAAGCTTTGACGGCATCGACGGCACCGCAAAGAGAATAGTTTCCCTCGCAAAGGAAGCGGGCGTTGTCATGACGGGCGCAGGCGCGACCTACCCCTACGGCAAGGATCCCCGCGACCGCAACATCAGAATTGCCCCCACGTTCCCCACAGTCGAGGAGCTTCGTGCGGCAATGGAGATATTCTGCGTATGCGTAAAGCTCGCTACCGTAGAAAAGCTGCTTTCCGAATAATTTTACCCGATAAACAGTACACCCGCTCGTATCGCGCGAGCGGGTGCTTTTGTTATTATAAATGATTGGTCAATCCTCTTCGTCAGAATCGGGAGCGTCCCAGTTATGCCATACGTTCTGAACATCGTCGTTGTCGTCGAGGGCTTCGAGTAGGAGGTTCATCCTCTTGATATTGAAAAACGGCTTTATAAAGGCAAATTTTGCACTATGACAGTTTCGTAGTTTTCTCTTAAATGTATTTTTTATTTTTGCGGTTTGTTATCGCTTAAATAAAGTATAGCATAATTCACTCAAAAAATCAAGCCATTAAGCGATAACAAACATGATTTCTATGATAACATACATGATAATTTGAAATAAACAGCATCATTTATCCGAATACAATTCTTTCGCACATTAGCACATTAAAAAGTCAATCTACGCCTACACTTTAGCAAGATAAAGTGCATAATTCTTTTTTGACTTATTTTTCTCTAAAACCCTTTTATAAAGCCATTTCTCCGAATACAGGATTTTTTGAGTTTATTATATCAACCCGCATTTTGATTTATCGCATTAAATCGTCAAATTATCGCTTTATCCGAAAAAGTATTAAAGCATATTCAAAAAAGTTCTTTGTGTAACAGAAAACTCTATAAATGGCTTAATAATACAGTTTTTGCCCATTTATCAAATATGTATTTCTCGCCGCTCGAACAAGTTACCGAAATAGGCTGACATCCTGTTTTAGGACATCAGCCTTTATTGTCTTATAAAAATTCTTCTCTTATCACATAACTTACAGGGTCGAGAGGCATATACTTAAAATAATCCCAAATCCCCACATACAACTTATTTTTATCTATGTAATAATATAGTGTTTTTCGTATAAAGCTTTTCTCCACGGTATTTATACCGAGGAACAAGTTGAGCCATTTGAATGGGGGAGAGGTTAAGACTTGTGCATAGTCGGTGAATCTGAACAAATTCAGCGGATAATAAGTAATGCCCGAAATTTTCCTTATCAACCCTTCCTCGTGGAGCGCGGGATTCATAAGGTTAAATATTGACAACTCGGGTTTCCACTGAACCGTCAGTGCTGATTTTGTTCCAATATTGATAGGTTGAAACTTAAATATTTCATCATACGGTGATTCACAGATTATCCGGTCATTCTCAACAACGGCATTCCATGAACTGTTTATTATCTCGCCGACAGTAAAGAAGTCTTTAAATAAAAATATATCGGATTTTCCAAAGAAATTTTTACGCTGATGCGCGTACATATAATACTCGGGGCGTCCGTCGTTTGTTACCCGAAACTCGCTGTTGTTCAGATACGAAGCAAATATCTCGAATATTCCGTTGTTTGTCTTCTCGATGTACTCGCTGCCGAAAGGTCTTGTGTTTTTCATGGTGTGTACCTCCAAAATTTTTCTTGACAAAATAGGCGGTTAGTGATATTATAAATGTGTAACCGCCCTTTGTTGGTGTGTGGTTGCTTGCCCTTTTTCAGAACGGCGATTCTGTAAGGGCTTTTTCTTTACCTTATTGTGAGCTTTTCATAAGTTGAAGGCTTGATGAAAAGGCTGTAAATGTCGGGTCTGTTCTCCTGAAGAGCCTTGCTGTCAATGCGGTTGGTAGTTACTGTTGCAAGACTGCACTTGTACTCGCCAACGATCATCTTTTCAGCGTCATAAGATAGAGTAATAGAAACCATTACAATTGAAAGGACGTGATTTAATGGAACTCGATAAGTATATTAAAAAAGTATTGATTGATAAAGATGTCAAGCAAGTTGAGCTTGCCGAACGGCTGAATATCTCTCGTGCAAGTTTAGGCGGTCTGATTTCTCGCAATAAAATGGGTGTTGACAAGCTAGAGGAAATTGCCAATGCTTTAAACTGTGATTTAAAAATCTCATTTATTGATAGAGAAACACATAAAGAATTCTAGTGCAGATGGCGAAAGCCACTTATTTTTTAGAAAACCAAAATTCCCTACACAATAGCATCATGAAAAAAATTATACAACATAAGAGGTTACAAGATGGCTATATACAGAGATGAATCAAGTAATATAATTAGAAAAAGTCCAAAAAATAGTAGTGCAAAGATTGCGGCAAATAATAAATATACAAATGAGCATTACACAGAGAAAAAAGTTAGATTTAGAAATGATTTTTTTACAGATACTGTAAAACCGTATTTGGATAATACCGGACTATCAATAAATGGATTGATTACAAAATCTGTGGCTTATTGTATTTCCCATAATATTGATTTTGAAACAACTGATTCCGATTCAGACCAAGACTAAAACCGAGGTTAACCCATGAAAATATACACCATAATAGCAGGAGTAAACGGAGTAGGCAAAAGCAGCCTTACAGGCGTTCTTGTAGGAGAAACAAGTGATTTAGGCGTTATAATCGACACCGACAAAATAACAGCCGAATACAACGGCGATAAACTCAAAGGCGGCAAAGCAGCCATCGAAAAAATAAACTCCTGCCTGTCAAAAGGAATAAATTTCACGCAGGAAACCACCCTTTCCGGCTCTCGCACTCTCAGAACGATAAAGCAAGCAAGGGAACAGGATTATTTCATAAGGCTGTATTATATCGGTGTGAATACTGCGGAGGAAAGTCTGAAACGCATCGCAAACAGGGTTGAAAAGGGTGGTCATAATATCCCTGCCGATGACGTTATCAGAAGATACAACAAACGTTTTGACGATCTGGCGGCTGTTCTCCCCTACTGCAACGAAGTCAAGCTATATGATAATGAAAACGGATTCGTTGAAAAGGCTGAATATAAGAATGGCAGGCTTATCATCAAAAGCGATAATATACCGTTATGGCTAACAGAGCTAAGGAATAGACTTGATGAATCGTCTGATGTGTGAGCGCATATATTATAATAGGCACATTCCTATTTCTGGAGTGTGCCTATTTTTACGATTCTCTATTCCATTTTAATCATTACGAATAATTGTACCAAAATTTTTGACAAATCAGCAGAAATGTGATAGAATATCAGTAATAACTTAAACGTTCGTTTATTTTAATACCAAGAGGAACGTTACTATGATTTATGGATATTGCAGAATCTCAACACAGAAACAGAGCTTTGAAAGACAGATAAAGAATATCATGTCAACTTACCCGACGGCGGTAATTGTACAGGAGATATACACAGGCACAAAGATTATTCCGATAACTCTTTATTGTTCGTTTGGAATAGTTCTTTATGGTACAGTTTACCAAAAACTCACCGACCGCTCTTTCTATAAACACAAAAACACCTCCGAATGTAACATTCAAGAGGTGTTTTTGTGCGTCATAATTCAAAAAATGTTTGTAACAACTTACAGAATGTATGTCATCACCGTCATTAACAGCAAAGATTAAAAACGCCTGCAAACGGCTTTACCATGCGGTTTATTCGTCGGTGTCGGGAGCGTCCCAGTTATGCCATACGTTCTGAACGTCGTCGTTGTCGTCGAGGGCTTCGAGTAGGAGGTTCATCTTCTTGATGTGATCCTCGTCGGTGAGCGTGGTGTATGTAGAGGGCACCTGCTCTGCCTCGGCGGAAACCACCTCGTAGCCGCGCTTGGTAAGCTCTGCGGCAACGTTTCCGACCTCCGCGGGGTCGGTCGTTATCTCAACGCAGCCGTCCTCAAAGCTGAAATCGTCCGCGCCCGCTTCGAGGATATCCTCCATTGCCTTGTCCTCGTCGATATCGCCGTCCTCGTTGTTGAGAACGATAACGCCCTTGAGAGAGAACATGAAGCTTACGCAGCCGGTAGCGCCCATGTTGCCGCCGAATTTATCGAAATAATGGCGTATCTCGCCCGCAGTGCGGTTTCTGTTGTCGGTAAGGCAGTCGACGATGACAGCCACGCCGTTGGGGCCGTAGCCCTCGTATACGCAGTTTTCATAGTCGTTCTTCTCTGCGCCGCCCGCCGCTTTTTTAAGCAGTCTGTCGATGTTGTCGTTGGGGATATTGTTGGATTTCGCTTTCTGAACGAGCGTCGCGAGCCTTGAGTTGTTCGCGGGGTCGGCAGAGCCTGTTTCCTTTATGCAGACAAGTATCTCACGGCTTATCTTCGTGAATACCTTCGCTCTTGCTCCGTCCTTTTCGCCCTTCTTGCGCTTGATCGTGCTCCATTTTGAATGTCCTGACATTGGTCTTTCTCCTTTATCCTTATTTTAATAAAGCTTGCTGAAGCCTTTTCCGAATACCTCTCCCGCGTTGGTGACTACCACGAACGCAGCAGGGTCAGTTTCCTTGATTATGCGCTTGACCTTTGAAAAGTCGCGCTTGTATATCGCGGTGACAATGACTTGGCGCTTGTCGCCGCTGTATGCACCCTCGCCGTTCAGCAGCGTAACGCCGCGGCTCTGCTCAAGCAGCCTTTTGGATATCTCCTCGGATCTGTCCGAGAATATCATCAGCATCTTGCTCTCCTGTCCGCCGTAAACTATCATGTCGATCATCTTCGACTGGACAAATATCTCGACAATGGCGTACAGAACGATATTAAGGTCGCGGTACACGGCAAGCCCCGCAAGAACGACGCAGCCGTCCACCACGAGCTGAATTTGCCCCAGCTTGAAATTCGGGCAAAACCTGCTGACTATCTTCGTGACGATATCCGTTCCGCCCGACGAGCCTTCCCTGCTGTAAGCAAGCCCAAGCCCCGCGCCGAGAAGCACGCCGCCGAAAATTGACGCCAGAATGCCGTTTCCATTCTCCGCAAGATACGCGGGAACGCCCGCGAAAACATAATCGGTGAACACCGTTATCGCAGCTACGGATATCAGCGTTTTCACCATGGTTCTCTTGTTAAGCAGGATAAATCCCGCAATCAGCAGCGGAATATTTATCAGCCCGATAAGCGAGCCGACCGACATGCCCGTTACGCCCGAAATAATTATCGCGATACCGGTCGCACCGCCCGGGGCGATGTTGTTCGGGGAGATAAAGCAGTTTACGCCGAGCGAATAAAGCGCCGCCGACACAATTATTATCAAGATATCAACTATCCACTTGCGGACAATTCCCTTTTTGTTTTCCTTTTTCATACCCTATTGACCGCTTCTTCCTTTGTGGGAAGCGCCTCGCATATTATTTCAAAAAGCTCCTCCGCGCGCTCGTCCTGCCCCGAAAGGCTGAGGTAGCCGAACAGCGCCTCCAGCGCGGTCGCGCGCCTGTATTCCGACGGCTTCGCGCTCTTAGGGACGGAGATACCGCCCGCGTTTCTCCCGCGCCGCAGGATATCCGCCTCGCGCTCGGTCAGCAGCGGCTCGATAACGCTCACCGCCTCCGACTGATAGCACGCGCGCACCTGCTCCACCGCCATATCGTGCAGCCTGCCCGCGCAGGTGTTTCCGCGCAGAACAACGCGCCGCCTTACCATGACTTCATAGACCCCGTCGCCGTAAAACGCGAGGACATTCGGGCTGTAAGCCGCCGCTTCTTTTTCGCTCAGCGCCATTTTATCAACCTTTCAGAATGTAATAGACATAGCTGTATTCTTCGCAGTGCAGCTCGAACATTTCCTCTTCCTTTTCGAGGACGGTCATGCCCGCCGCCGCGTCGCCGTCAATTGACGCGCCGCATCTTCCCGCCGCTTCGGAAAGCGGTTTGTAGTGGTGCTCCGTCCAGTCGGATTTCGGCGCGATGTAGAAATCGTTCACGCGGAAGCCCTGCTCCTTTGCGTAAATGATGACCCTGTCCAGCGGCTCGATGATACCGAACCGTTTTTCGCAGTAGCACAGCGTGTCGGGGCTTGGGTCGATGAGCCAGCACAGCGTCCTGTACACCGCCGTGCCGCCTTTTGCAATCAGTGAGCGGAGCTGCGCGAGCCGCCTGTCGACCCCGTCGAATTCGACCACGCCGTTGTACCAAAGCAGGTCATAGCCGCCCTCCGCTTCGGGTATCTCGAACGACTGCACCGAGCGCACGTTTATCCCCTCGGCGGCAGCCTTTTCCGCGCGGACATCGTCGGCATACGCCGCAGTAACGCTGCACCCGAGCTTCTTCTGTATCAGCGCGGGAGTGTAGCAGTCGTCCCCGACGAACACCGCCCGCTCAGGGCTAATTTTCCCGCACATATCCAGCACGGCGTTCGCTGTTTCCCTGCTGCCCGCCGAGCCGAACT
Organism: uncultured Clostridia bacterium; assembly: GCA_945931735.1. GTDB lineage: Bacteria > Bacillota > Clostridia > Oscillospirales > Ruminococcaceae > CAG-115. Next base: position 1,753 of record CAMEPN010000055.1, on the reverse strand, counting down.
CCAGATCCTCCAGAAGATTTCCTAAGAAATTCATATTTACCCCCGATCTATCCCGCTCGGGTCATATAACTCTCTGTATTATCTGACGTAATTAAACTCAAAGTCAAATATAGACACGAGGTCGTCTTCCTGTATTCCCTGCCGCTCAAGCTCGTCGATTATACCGCTCGAACGGAGAACGCGCTGGAAATACTGAAGGCTCTCGTAGTCCTCCATGTTGACCGTGCTGAGTATCGGCGCGAGCCACTCGGCATTCACCACATAAACGTCGTCTATCTTTTCTACGGTGAAGCTGTGCTTTTCGTTCTCGAGCTTCTCTATATCCTCAAGAGTGAGCGGCTGCACCTCGAAACGCTTCGCGGGGGGCAGCTTCTCAAGCTCCGCCGCAACGCAGTCCATAAGCGCGTCGGTGCCCTGCGTCGTCGCCGCGGATATCGGGAAGAACTGAAGCCCCTGCCCCGTGATATAATCGCGCAGCGCGGAAATCTGCTCCTCGGTCGCCATGTCGCATTTGTTCGCCGCGACTATCTGCGGCCGCTGCGCCAGCTCCTCGGAGAAATTCGCAAGCTCCTTATTTATCTTTTGGAAATCCTCGATAGGATCCCTGCCCTCTATGCCCGAAGCATCAAGCACATGAACGATAAGGCGGCAGCGCTCAACGTGCCGCAGGAACGCATGACCAAGCCCGACGCCCTCGCTCGCTCCCTCGATAAGCCCGGGGATATCCGCCATGACGAACGACTTTTCGCCGCGCTTTACAACGCCGAGAACGGGCGTAATGGTTGTGAAGTGGTAATTGGCTATCTTCGGCTTCGCGGCGCTGACAACGCTTATCAGCGTGGATTTTCCGACATTCGGAAATCCGACCAGACCGACATCGGCAAGCAGCTTAAGTTCAAGCACGACATCGAACTGTTCCCCGGGAAACCCGGGCTTCGCAAAGCGCGGTATCTGCCTTGTCGGGGTGGCGAAGTGGACGTTTCCCTTGCCGCCCTTTCCGCCGCGCGCAACAACGACCGGCTCATCGTCGGAGATATCCGCCATTATCCTGCCCGTGTGGGCGTCCTTTACGATAGTGCCCCTCGGGACGCGTATCACCGTCGGCTCCATCGACCTGCCCGAGCAGCGTTTCGCGCCGCCCGGCTCGCCGTCGGGGGCGACGTACTTCTTTTTATAGCGGAAGTCGATCAGCGTGGAGAGATTGTCGTCGGCGACAAAAACAATATCCGAGCCTTTTCCGCCGTCGCCGCCGTCAGGCCCGCCCGCGTTCACATATTTTTCCCTGTGGAAGGAAACAGCTCCGTTGCCGCCGTTTCCCGCTTTGATAGAGATCTCGACCTTGTCAACAAACATTGCTTTCCCCGCCTTTCATAGTAGTTATTATCAAATCGGCGGCAAGATATTCATTCCGCCCGAATAAAGGCAGCCCTGCCAAAACTGCGGCGCCTAAAGAAAAATAAGGCGGACTGTCAACAATCCGCCTTATGATGTTACCTCAGTCGGTGCAAGCTGCGCCGTTCCTAACGGTTAATCAGTCAGCGTATACGCTAACCTGCTTTCTGTCTCTGCCGAGGCGCTCGAACTTAACGGTGCCGTCAACCAGAGCGAAAAGGGTGTCATCGGAACCCTTGGCAACGTTGTTGCCTGCGTGGATATGGGTGCCTCTCTGTCTTACGAGAATGTTGCCCGCGAGAACATACTGACCGTCAGCGCGCTTTACGCCAAGTCTTTTGGACTCGGAGTCGCGGCCGTT
>CAMEPN010000054.1 GCA_945931735.1 uncultured Clostridia bacterium | reverse complement strand
GATAATCCTTAACCTCGCAGACACCGAATCCTGCGTTATCGTCGGCAAATGCGCGGACTACATTCTTCAGGGCAGGGACAATGTTGTCAGCGTCTATATAGAAGCGCCCCGCGATTTCTGCATAAAGCGCACTATGGAAAACATGGGCGTTACCGAGGACGTCGCGCAGGCTACGATAAAGCAGACCGATAAGTTCCGCGCGGATTATTATGAATACTACACCCACGGAAACTACTGGACAAACCCCATAAATTACGACATGACGCTGAACAGCGAAAAGGTCGGTATCGACAACTGCGTGGCGCTGATAAAGGATTATCTGAAAATAAAAGGACTGATCGACTAATGGAATTTCAATATAACCTCCCCGTAAACCTTATTTTCGGAAGAGGAAAAGCGGACTGCATCGGAGAAACCGCCGCAAAATACGGCAAAAAGGCGCTTGTTGTCACAGGCACGGGGAGCACTAAAAAATCGGGTCTGCTGGACAGGACGCTGGCGAGCCTTTCGCGCTCGGGCGTTGAATATGCAGTATTCGACAAGGTGACGCAAAATCCGCTTACCACTACCGTTTACGAGGGCGCTGCGCTTGCAAAGGAAAGCGGCTGCGATATGGTGCTCGGCGTAGGCGGCGGCTCGATAATGGACGCGGCAAAGGCTGCGGCGTTCTGCTTTGTCAACGGCGGGGATATCTCCGACTACATTTTCGGTAGGAAGCAGGGCAAGGGCGCGCTTCCGATAATCCTGCTGCCGACTACCTGCGGCACGGGCAGCGAGGGCAACCAGATATCCGTGCTGACTAACCCCGAAACAAAGGACAAGAAAGCGCTTTACACCATGCAGATAATGCCGTCTGCTTCGGTGGTAGACCCCGAGGTCATGACAACAATGCCGAAAAGCGTGCTTTCCTCGGTAGGGTTCGACGCATTCACCCATGCCCTCGAAGCATATACTTCAAAGAAGGCAAATCCGCTCACCGATGTTCAGGCGCTTCTCGCGATGAAGCTTATAACGGAAAATCTTCCTAAGCTTATTAGCGGCTGCAATGACATGGAAGCATGGGACGCGGTGAGCCTTGCGGCGACGCTCGGAGGAATGGTCATTGGCGCGGCGGGAGTATCTGCGGCGCACGGAATGGAGCACCCCGCGTCGGGGCTGAAAAATATCGTCCACGGAAGAGGTCTTGCGGCGCTCACCCCGCCCATAGTCGAGCGGCTCGCCCCTGCCCTGCCGAAAAAATTCGCGGAGGAGTCAAGGCTTCTCGGCGGGAAAGACGAAACGGACTGCGCCGAGGGGATAAGAAAATTCCTGCGCTCGATAGAGCTTGAAGTCAAGCTTGGCGATTTGGGAATAACCGACGGCGACGTCGAATGGCTGACCGAAAACTGCATGAAGATTTCCGCGGGAAACCTGAAAAACGCCCCGCTCGAATTCAGCCGCGACGAGGTCGAAGCAATATACCGCGAAGCAATTTGACACAAAAGGAGGAGCTGTCATGCTGAAATCCGGAAAAGCTTTTGTTAAGATAACTCCCGAGCGGGAGGGCCACAGTATTCCCGAAGAAATAAAAACGCACGCGGAAAACAAGGCGAAAGTAGTGCCCGACGCGAACAAAACCCACTCGGAGGATAACGACGTATGCAGGATAGTCCCCGGCAAGGGCAACACTCCCAAGGACGCCGCTCCCGCAGACGGCGGGCTGACGCTTGACAGCGGAGTGCCGAAGAAGATAGTTCCCCCTGTCGCAAAGCCCGACGAGAAGATGTATTCATAAATAAAATCAGCCCGACAGGTCATGCGTCGGGCTGTATTTTTCATTTTATCGTAACGCTGTTGTTAAGCACAAGGGTGCTGTAAAGAAAAAGCACGTCCTGCCCGTGAAAATCGACGAACATTCCGAGAAGCTTCGGCGACAGATAACGGATATCCACCAGCGTTATCTTGGAATAACCCTCCGCAAAAAGCGGCGCAATGCTGCTTGCAAAGGAGTCGCGGAATATCACAAGCTCCTTATCGGACGGCGCATTCGGGTTTTCTATGGTGAGCAGGGATTTCGCCCCCGAAAGGAATATCTCATAAGGGTCGTCCCCCGCGGCAAGCTCCATATCGTACACGCCGATATATGAGTCTGTTTCGGCGTCAAATACCGTGCATTCCTCGAGAATATCGTTATTCAGATATACAAGCGTATCCGGCTCAAGCGAAATGTCAGCCTGCCTGCAATGCACCCCATAAAATGGAGTGTCAAGCTCTGTCGGGGTGTATTCCGCAGAAAGCGCGACTCCCATTTCGGCAGCGATACGCTCGGCAACGTCGGTTATTTTTTCCTGCCGCCAGTGCGTGTCCGTGCGGTAATAATCCGACAGCTCAAGCAGCGGGAAAATGTCGATATACTCCGCAAAATACATCTGCTCGGTCAGCATTTCGGTCATTTTGGAATAGTCAAGCGAGGGATAGCCGTTTTTCTCCGCGAGGAAATAATTCTTGTCTGGTACAACGCTCACATATACGCTGCCACAGCTATCCTTAAGATACTGCTCATAAACAAACTCAAACCGCGAAGCCGCATAAGTGATCGACTTTTCGTCAAGCGGGTAATTCAGCTTTGCGGCATAGCCGTCGGCAACATATACTCCGTTTTCATCGCGCTCGCCCGACACATACCCCTCTTCCCCGCTCTGATCGGCGCTCGTTTCGTCGGGCGCACTGTCCTCCGCGGAAATTTCCGAGGAGGAGCTTTCGACGGGCGCCGCCGCGCAGCCGCAAAGCATGACTGCCGACAGAAGCATTGCTGTAACGCGTGCTTTTCTCATCATAAAATTACTTCTTCAAAAACAATTTCCGCAGAGGGATACGCCTCGGTAAGATGAGCGCTGAACCAATTTATCGGGTCGTTCTTTCCGTATGCGCTGACGATATATTCGCCGACGTTCGCAACAATCATCTTATCGGGGAAGCCGCACATCCACTGGCGGGACATGATGTTGTTCTTTATCGCCTCGGAGAGCGCCGCCATGTCTGTCCCCGAAACAACATGGTATGCGCCCGCGGTAAAGGTGTTCTGGTTCATCATGTGCATAAGTGTTGCCGCGCTGTCAATGTTTCCTATCTCCGCTGCGGGGAAGCCTGCCACATAATCGAGGGAATCCGGCTCCTCAAGGCTGAAAGAAGCCGCTTCCTGCACCAGCTCGCCGCTGCTGAAATCGCCGCCCGTTACGGGGAATTTCTCGTCTTCCCCAAACAGCGCCCATGTATCATTGAGCAGCTTTGCGGGATCGGACGCTTCGTCATCAATAACCTCCGGCTCGGAGCTTTCCTCGGGCTTGGTTGTTTCGGGCTTGGTTGTTTCGGGTTTAGTGGTTTCGGGCTTAGTGGTTTCGGGTTTAGTTGTTTCGGGTTTAGTTGTTTCGGGTTTAGTGGTTTCGGAAGTACTTGTTACAGGAGTGCTTGTTTCGGGAGTGCTCGTTTCGGGTGTACTTGTTTCGGGCGCACTCGTTTCGGGAGTGCTCGTTTCGGGAACATCGTTTTCTGCCGTATCCTCTTCCTCAACAGAGCTTGCATCGGAAACAGTGCTTGTTTCGGTTTCAGCGGAAGCTGCGCTTTCCGAAGAAGATACGGTTTCTTCAGTTGAAACAGCGGGGCTTTCGCTGTTCGTACCGCCGCTGCACGCCGTGAGTGAAAGCAGCGTTACCGCCGCAATTATGATCGCTGTAAATTTCTTCATTGTTGTTCCTCCATTGTCAATATTCGGTCAAATAATCCATTAGGGCTGAGTATTTTCCTTTACCGTCCACTCCTGCATTTCCTCGTCAAACGAAACAAGGAGAATGCGGCTGTCGCTTCCCGTCTGCGCGGTCAGTTCATATTCCTCGCCCGCGGCCCACAGCGGAACGCTCCACACAAGCGACGCATCTCCGCTCAGTTCAAGGGGGCATTCCGCAGGCAGGTTCTCCGTTTCTCCGACGATATACAGTTCTCCTCCGGAAACGTTCACAACGGTTTTCCCCGACGATACTATTTCCACGGAAATATCGGTCGGCAGCATCGCAAAGGCTCTTATGCCAACTGCCGCGCTGTCGCCGCCGTCATCGGAGCATATCGCGATAGGTTTATCCGAAAGCTCCTGCCCCATAACGAGGATATCCGCTCCGCCGCTCCTCGGGACAAGCAGGAAAACGCCCACCGCCGCCGCGCATACTGCCGCCGCACAAAACCCGAACACGGGCGCGGCTATGCGCCTGCGAAAAGGCTCGCGCGCTTCTTCGATAAGCTCGTCGTCCAGCATTGTTATCGCGTTGACAAGTGCTTCGTGCTTCATACAGATATCCCCTCGCTTTCAAGAAAGAGCCTGAGCTTGTTTCGTGTGCGGAAAAGCACCGACTTTACCTTGCTCTCGGAAAAGCCCGTTTTGCGCGCGATCTCCTCGATACTCTCGCAGTAAAAGTATCGCAGCACGAAAATACTGCGCGGCTCACGCTTCTGCGCCTTAAGGAAAGTGTTCAGACAGTCGCGTATCTGCTCGGAATTGCCCCTGTCGTTTTTCTTGTCGGGAATGCACTCGTCAAGCTCGTCCAGCGACAGCGCAAACTCGCCGCCAAATCTTTTCTGTGTTCGCTCCGCCTTGAGCCTGTTCAGCGCAAGGTTTCTCACGATCTTCGCAAGAAACGGCGGAAGCGGATTCGGTCTTTTCGGCGGAACAGCGTCCCACAACCGCAGGTACGACAGGTTGACTATCTCCTCGCTGTCCTGCGGGTCGCCCAGTATCCCGTAGGCAATTTTCCCGCAGAGCGCTCCGTATTTCGCGGAGGTTTCCGCTATTGCTCTTTCATCGCGCTGCCAAAACAGGTCAAGGATCCTTTCGTCGTCCATAGCGCTCCCCTTCCCTAAGGCAGCGCCGCATACCGGTCCCAAATCGCCGCCCTATCAATATACACAACATTTTTAATTCCCGCGTTGCATTTTTTCAAAAAAAATTTTCCGCTGTCTTACGGATATTTCGGAAAATATTATCAAATACAGTATATCATATATTTCCCGCAAAATCAAGCCATGTGCTCTCGGCTATGCGGAGCGTTTCTTCCCGCGCACGGGCAGACCGTTATAAACATTGCCGCAGCGGAAAAACAGTGTTTTTTTGGATTTAATTGGTGAAATATGCACATTGACTTATACGCCGCACGGTGATATAATAAATATAATATAAGTGCAGCAAGGGCGCTCCGGTCAGTCAGAACTGATTTGGGGCGCTTTTCTTTATGCAAAGGAAAGGTAACAGCTATGAAAATCAATCATTCTATCCAATCAAGGATAATGCGGCTCGCGATACTTCCGATGCTGCTTATTTCGGTGATACTTCTGGCATATGCATCGATAGGCGGAATTTCAAACACCACCTCCACGCTTGAGGACAGTATAAAAGAAACCGCAAACATTTCGGCTGTTGCCATAGAAAATCGGCTCGGGATATACGAAGCGGCAATCAGCGAAGCGGCTTCAAATCAGATATTTCAGGACGAGAACTTCGACCCGGACAAGGCGATGGCTTACCTTGAGGAGGTACAGCAGCGCAGCGGATTTCTGCGCATAGGCTTCACCGACGAAAACGGCGTCAACCAAAAGGGCAGCGATTTCTCGGAGCGCCAATATTTCAAGGACTGCCGCGCCACTCTAGCGTCGGTGACATCCGACCCGTATTCCTCCAAGGACGGCGACGGAGCGCTGTCGGTGCTGTTCTGCGCGCCGATAGTACGCGGCGGAAAATTCTGCGGCATTGTATACGGCGCGGCTGACGCAAAGCTGCTAAGCGATATAATCAGCGGGGTGCAGGTCGGCAGCGACGGCGTAAACTTCATCATAGACAGCACCAGCGCTTATATCGCCCACAGCGACTACTCCCTCGCAAGCAGCCTTACCAACTCTGTTTCCGAAGCGAAAACCGACTCCTCTTTTTCGGGACAGGCGCAGATCGTTTCCCAAATGCTCTCCGACCGCACAGGCTGTACAAAATACAGCGATAAAGGTACGCAGCGCATTGCCTGCTACGTTCCGATCAGCAAGGGCAGCGGCTGGGTGCTCGCGGTGACGGTGAACCATTTCGATTTTATTGAACGCGAGGTCGTCGGGCTTGTTGTCCTCGGGATATGCACTGCGGCGGTGATCGTACTCAGTATCTTCCTTATCGCAAGGACATCAAAGCGCATAGTAAAGCCCGTTTGCGACTGCACCAAACGCATTGAGCTGCTCGCGGACGGCGACTTAAAATCCGACATTGAGCAATGCAGTTCCAAGGACGAAACAGGCGTGCTTGTTGAATCAACGCGGCGCAATATCCGCCACCTCAACAGTATGATAAGGCACATTTCCGAAAGCCTCGAGCAGATGGCAGACGGGGACTTCACCCATGAAGCAGAGGGAAAATTCCGCGGCGATTTCGAGCCGATAAAGACCTCGCTCGACAACATCACGACCTCGCTCAGAGCAGTGCTTACCGATATAGACCGCGCTGCGGCTGATATGTCGGAGATTTCCGAAGCGGTGGTAGACACCTCCTGCACTCTTTCCGACGGTGTAAAGCACCAGACAGGGCTTATCGGCGAGATAAGCGAGATTTTCGACAGCATGAAGGACAGCGTAAGAATGAACGCGGAGAACACCTCCAGCGTGGCAGCGCTCGCGGCACAGACGCGAAACGGCGTTCAGACAAGCGGCGAGCAGATGGACCGCCTGCTGACCGCCATGAAAGAGATGTCCGACCTGTCGAACGAGATACGCACGATCAATGATGTTATAGGCAACATTGCTTTCCAAACGCATATCCTCTCGCTCAACGCAGCCATTGAAGCCGCTTCTGCGGGCGAGTCGGGCAAGGGATTCTCGGTGGTCGCGGACGAGGTCGGGCAGCTTGCAGCCAAATGCGGAGAATCCGCGCAGAAAACCACGGCGCTTATCGAGCGCACTGTCAACGCTATTTCCAACGGAATGCAGCTTGCCGAAACGGTAGCCGAGTCCTTCGACTCCGTGTCAAAAATAACCGACGAGGTAGAGCAGAATATCACCGACATCTCTGCCGCGTCGGAGGAACAGGCAGCCTGCATAGACAGCGTTTGCGAAAAGATGAGCGTTATCTCCGCGGAAGTTCGCAATACCTCCGTTTCTGCGGAAAGGTCGTCAGAAATAAGCGAAAAGCTCCTTAAAGAAGCGGATATCCTTAAAGGTCATATCAGCAGATTTACATTAAAGTAACGCGTAACCGGCTGCTATCATACGGTAGAAGCCGGTTTGTTTCGTTGCGGTATTTTCAGATGTCCTTTCGTTGTCCTTGATATGGTACAATATTATGCAACGGAATAGGTCTGCCGACGGAATAATAAATATAACTTGCTTTTTTCCGTTGAATATGCTATAATGATAAACAGTAAAATAAGCTTGTTTTTAATCTGTTTGAATATTTTTTAATCTTTGCCGCTGTATACACCTGCCGCTTATTCCGACTTCCGCCATGACCATCGAATGTAAAAAGAGGAACAGAAAATGAAAAAGAAAATCACCCTTACAGATATCGCGAAAGCGTGCAATACCAGCAACGTGACCATATCTAAGGCGCTTGCGGGAAAAAGTGGCGTAAGCGAGGAGCTTCGCGCAAAGATAATCTCGACTGCCGAGGAGCTTGGGTATGTTTCCCCGCGCCAGCCCTCTTCCTTTGCAGGAAATATCGGCATACTCATACCGGAAAAGTTCATCAACCCGAACGGCTCGTTTTACTGGGCGCTTTACAACTGCCTTGTACAGCGGTTCAAGAAGAAAAACATTTCCTGCATTCAGGAAAACATAACCACCGAGGAAGAGGCTGCGCTCGCCATGCCGAAGCTCCTCACAGGACACAACACCGTCGGGATAATTTCTCTCGGACAGCTCAGCGCCGAGTACATCAAAAAGCTGATGGAAGTGAAGCCGAACATTCTTTTGCTGGACTATTATCTCCCCGGAATAGACGCAGACTGTATCGTCACCAACGGCTTCTTCGGCGGATACAAGCTCACGGATTACCTTATCTCGCAAGGACACACCGAGATAGGCTTTGTCGGCACGCGACTTGCTACAAGCAGTATTTTCGACAGATACATGGGCTATATGAAAGCCATGATGGAGCATGAGCTTCCGATAAAAGACGAATGGCTCATCTGCGACCGCAAGGTGGACAACGAGCTTTTCCCGCACATCACCTTCCCCGAAAAGCTGCCTACCGCGCTTGTATGCAACTGCGACGAAACAGCGTTCAAAGTTATCCGCGACCTTAAGGCGCAGGGGATATCGGTTCCCGAGGACGTTTCGGTCGTCGGATACGACAACTACCTTATCTCCGAAATATCCGACCCGCCGATCACTACGATAAATGTCGACGCAGGCGAAATGGCTGAACTTGCCGTGTGCGCAATACTCGACCGTATATCCGACCCCAAGCTCCCGACGCGCATTCAGACCATTGACGGAAAGCCTGTTTACAAAGCCTCCGTAAAGCAGCTCAATTGAAATAAAAATGCGGTATCCGAAAGATACCGCGTGATTCTGTCGAAAAAGTCTAAAGACTTTTCCGACAGATAACAATCCACGGATATGGGCTTCGCCCATATCCTCACATTTTCTTTGAAAATGTG
>CAMEPN010000053.1 GCA_945931735.1 uncultured Clostridia bacterium | reverse complement strand
GGAGCCACAGCGCGCCGTCCTGCTCGTAGGTATGACCGCCCGCCTTGAGCTTTTCGATAACTTCCTTTACCGCGCCGCTCTGATGCAGGCTGCTCTCCTTGAACCAGTTATCATATTTGATACGGTATTTCAGCAGGTCGGTTTCAAGGCGCTCTTCGTTGAGCGGGAGCGCATAGTCGGTCAGAGCCTTTCTGCGTTCCTCCTCGGAAACATTTACAAGGCTGTCGCCGTGCATATCGTAGTAATTCTTTGCGTGCTCGATAATGTCCTGTCCGAGGTAAACGTCCTCGGGCATGGGAAATTCCTCGCTGCTGCCGTCCTCGCCGTATATCGCCTTTGTGAAGCGCTCCATGTCCTCGCCGCATTCCTTAACGACGCGCTGACCCGCTTCGCTGCAAATATGCATATAACGCAGAGAAAGGCTCTTTCCGAACTTCTCGACCTGATTGCCCGCGTCGTTGATATAGAACTCGCGGTCGGCAACATAGCCCGCTTCGGTGAGCAGCGACGCGAGCGTATCTCCGATAGCGCCGCCGCGCGCATTTCCGATATGCATGGGGCCTGTCGGGTTTGCGGAAACAAATTCCACCAGAACACGCTTTCCCTTTCCGAGGTCGGTCTTGCCGTAATCCTCGCCGAGAGCGACACAATTTCTGACCACGCCCGAGAACCATGCTCCTCCGACGAAGAAATTAAGGAACCCGGGACCCGCGACCTCTATTTTGTCGAAATCGGTACCGGCAAGCTCCGCCGCCTCGGTGAGCATTGCCGCGATAGCGCGGGGGTTGCTCTTAAGCGCCTTTGCGGATACGAGCGCGACATTTGCGGAAAAGTCGCCGTGTGTCGGGTCTGCGGGGACAGTCACCTGAAACGGAGGAAGCGGCTCTGCGGGGATCTTTCCCTCCGCGACCAGTCTTCCCAGTGCGCCCATGATTATTTCCTTGACCTGTTCCTTTGCCTCATTAACTGCGTTGTACATTTTATCCTCCTGTCGGCGGGAGCCGCCGTTGTTTTGTCTTAATTTATTCTGCGGTCTTTACCGTAACGGATATCTCGTTTTCGGTCATAAGCCCCGCGTTTACGTCTACTGTGTATTTTACGGTAAAGCTGCCGCCCTTGCCGTTCATCGAATGCGCCATTTCCGTAGTGGAAATGCCTATCATGCAGTCGCCGTATTCCGTTCCGTAATGGCAGTAATGCCGCTTTCCGTCCTCAAAAATAAGGCTCGAAAACGCCTTTCCGGTTCTTGTCATAACGACGATCCCGTCCGCGACTCTTAGCTGGACATGGCTGCCCTCAAAGCCGGTAGCTTCGCTTTCGTCGTAGTCGATGAAGAACGAGCCGCCGTGCTCGCGGAACTCGCCCTTTGTGAACAGCTCCGAGGTGTCGGTAACGCCGTCGGCGGTCTGCTTTATGTTAAGCGTGATATTTGCGTTGTCCATTGTTTTTATTGTTCCCTTTCTTCCCGTGTCAGCCCTCCGAATACCTTTCGAGAGCAAGCTGTATCAGCCTGTCGAGCAGCTCGGGATAGGGTATCCCGATGTTATCCATGAGCTTCGGGTACATACTGATAGGCGTAAAGCCCGGGATAGTGTTTATTTCGTTGAGAATGATGTCGTCCTTTGTCACGAAGAAATCCACACGGGCAAATCCGCTTCCGCCAACCGCATGGAACGCCTGTTTCGCGATAGCGCGGAGCTTTTCCGTTTCCTCCGGGGTTATCTTCGCGGGAATGTCAAGCACCGATGTTCCGAGCTTATATTTCGCGTCGTAGTCGTAAAATTCCTCCGCAGGGGTTATCTGCCCGGGTATCGACGCGATAAGGTCTGTGCCGTTTCCGAGCACCGCGCACTCGACCTCCTTGCCTATTATCTCGGTTTCGATAACGACCTTATTGCCATGGGCAAAGGCTACCTTTATGCCCGCGCGAAGAGCCTCCCTGTCAGCCGCGCGCGACACTCCGACAGAAGAACCCGCGCAGGCAGGCTTGACGAACATCGGATAGCCGCCGAGCCTGCTTTCGATATCATCGCACGCCTTCTCGATATCGCCGAGAACGTCGCGCTGTATGCAGACATATTTCGCGGTCTTTATTCCCGCGGTGTCGAGGATTGTATGGGTTATGGATTTGTCCATGCAAACCGCCGAGCTTGTCATATCGCAGCCGACGCACGGCAGTCCCGCAAGCGCGCAAAGCCCCTGAACAGTTCCGTCCTCTCCGTTCACGCCGTGAAGCACGGGGAAAACCGCGTCGACGCGGCGGATATACGCGCCGTCGCTGCCCATGACGATAATGCCCTTGTTGAGCGAATCGGGGCTTATCACCGCCGTACAGCAGTCGGGGTCGTTTTCCCATTCGCCGGTTTTTATATGCTCATACTCGCCGGGATAATACATCCAGTGTCCCTTTTTTGTTATTCCGATGCAGGTGACTTCGTACTTATCCTGCGGAATGTTGTTCAGCACCGAATACGCCGAAACGAGCGAAACCTCGTGCTCGCTCGACGCGCCGCCGAACAGCACTGCGATCTTAATTTTTGCCATGATATATCTTACCCTGCCGCAGCGATACCCGCTGCGCCCTTTCGATAAAGTTTTTCGGTAATATAAAGTATGTAGCAGTATACCGCAAAATGCGTATACATCTGCACAATAACTCAACTTACATTATAACACAACTCACCCGTTTTTGCAATAGGTAATCGAGAGATATTTGAAATATCTGCGCAGCGCCGAGGCAAAAAAACATTAAATTATCAAAACGCTTGACAAAACAAGACAAAAAGCAATATAATGGATTTGTATGTAATAAAGGAGCGTGAAACACAATGGCAGACGAGCAGAATATCCACAAAGGGCACCGCCAAAGACTTCTTAAAAGGTATCTGGACCACGGAATAGACAGCCTTGAAGAGCATGAAATACTGGAGATATTCCTGTTTACGGCTTACTCGCGCAGGAACACCAACGACATCAGCCATAAGCTTATCGACAAATTCGGCTCGGTTTCGGGAGTGCTCTCTGCGGGATTTGACGAGCTGCGCGAGGTCGACGATGTGGGAGTGACTGCCGCCGCGCTCATAAGCTTCATGAAGGATTTTGCCGCCCGCTATGCCGCGGAGGAATACAGCGCGATAAAGCTCGACTCCTCGGAGTCGCTGCGCGAGTTCTGCTATAACCTCATGAAAGGCAAACGCAACGAGGAGGCGCACGTCCTCTTCCTCGACAAGTCGCTCAACCTAATCGGCGAAACGGAAATAGCGCGCGGCGGTCATGATTCTGTGGAATTTGACCTGCGGCTGATCGTCATGCGCGCGATAAGAACGCAGTGCTCCAACGTTGCGCTGGCGCACTGCCACCCCGACGGGATACTCCTCCCCTCCTCGGCGGACATTGCCGCGACAAGGCGCGTTGCGCAGGCTCTGCGCAACATAGGGATAAACCTTGTCGACCATATAATAGTCAACAACGAGAGCAGCTATTCAATGCGCTGCGCAAATGTTCTTGCGGATATTTGGATATAAGAGAAAAATACTTGACATTTTAATTGTTCATGCGTATAATATAGAAGTGAACAATATCAGACGCTGAATGCAAAGGAGAAATATGGATAAGTTTGAACTGCATTCTGAATATAAACCAACGGGAGATCAGCCCGAGGCGATAGCAAAGCTCAGCGAGGGAATTCTCAGGGGCGACAAGGAGCAGACGCTGCTCGGCGTAACAGGCTCGGGAAAGACCTTCACCATGGCGAATATAATCGCAAACGTGAACAAGCCTACGCTCGTCCTTGCGCACAACAAAACGCTTGCCGCTCAGCTCTGCGCGGAGCTCCGCGAGTTCTTCCCGAACAACGCGGTGGAATTTTTCGTGAGCTATTACGACTACTACCAGCCCGAGGCGTATATCCCCTCGACCGACGCCTATATCGAAAAGGACAGCGCGATAAACGACGAGATAGACCGCCTTCGACACTCCGCAACGGCGGCGCTTGCCGAGCGGCGAGATGTAATAATAGTGTCCAGCGTTTCCTGCATCTACTCCCTCGGAAGCCCCGAGGACTACCGCTCGAACACGCTCTCGATACGGCAGGGACAGGAAATATCCCGCGAGGAAGTTATCCGGACGCTTATAAATATGCAGTACGAGCGCAACGAGCTTAATTTCGTAAGAAACAAGTTCCGCGTTAAGGGCGATACGCTCGAGGTGTTCCCCGCGGGCAGCACCAACGAAACAGCGGTGCGTATTGAATTTTTCGGGGACGAGATCGACCGCATAAGCGAGTTTGAGGTCGTCACGGGAAATGTCCGCAGGACGCTTCTCCACTGCATGATATTCCCCGCTTCGCACTATATAATCGGCAAGGAGAAAATGGCGGACGCGCTCGAGGAAATACAGCAGGAGCTTGACGAGCGCATAAAATACTTCACCGAAAACAACAAGCTCATCGAGGCGCAGCGAATTGAACAGCGCACAAAATACGACATGGAAATGCTTATGGAAATAGGCACCTGCAAGGGCGTCGAGAACTATTCACGCGTTCTCGCGCGGCGTCCGAAAGGGAGCATTCCCATTACCCTGCTCGACCACTTCCCCGAGGACTTCCTTCTGATGGTGGACGAGAGCCATGTCACGCTTCCGCAGGTGCGCGGAATGTACGGCGGCGACCTTGCACGCAAGAAAAACCTCGTGGACTACGGCTTCCGCCTGCCCTGCGCATATGATAACCGACCCATGAATTTCGACGAGTTTTACGACAAGGTAAATCAAGTCGTTTTTGTTTCGGCTACTCCCGGTGAATTTGAGCGCGAGCATTCCACGCAGATAGTCGAGCAGGTCATTCGTCCGACCGGACTGCTTGACCCCGAAATAATCGTCAAGCCGACCGAGGGGCAGATCGAGGATCTTATCTCCGAAATAAACACCCGAACCGATAAGGGACAGCGCGTCCTTGTGACAACGCTCACAAAGAAAATGGCGGAGGATCTGACCGATTATCTCGAAAAAGCGGGAATAAAGGTGCGCTATATGCACCACGACATTGACACGATAGAACGCATGGAGATAATTCGCGACCTGCGCTCTGGTGAATTTGACGTTCTGGTGGGAATAAACCTGCTCAGAGAGGGTCTGGATATCCCCGAGGTGTCGCTCGTGGCGATACTTGACGCGGACAAGGAGGGATTTCTGCGAAGCGAAACCTCGCTCGTTCAGACGATAGGCAGAGCGGCTCGTAACGCAGAGGGCACCGTTATAATGTACGCGGACAGCGTGACCCGCTCGATGGAGCTTGCGATAACGGAAACGCTCCGCCGCCGCGAAATACAGATGAAATACAACAAGGAACACGGCATTGTCCCCAAAACGATAATAAAGGAAGTCCGCGACGTGCTCGAAATATCCAAGCGCGCCGACGGAAGCTCATCACGCGGGAAAAAGGGCAAGGAAAAGAATGCAAAGTGGCTTCCGCGCGCGGAGCGCGAGAAACTCATCGCGCAGTATACCTCGGAAATGAAGAAAGCGGCAAAGCTTCTTGATTTCGAGCACGCGGCTTACCTCAGAGATAAAATAAAGGAATTGCAGGCGATGTAACGAAAACAAAGCCGCACAAAAGAAAGGAAGATTGTCCTTGGCAAACGATAAGATAATAATAAAGGGCGCTCGGGAGCACAATTTACAGAATATAGACCTTACTATCCCGCGCGACAAGCTGATAGTATTCACCGGCGTATCCGGCTCGGGGAAAAGCTCGCTCGCTTTCGATACGATATTCGCGGACGGTCAGAGAAGATACATGGAGAGCCTTTCGTCCTACGCGAGAATGTTCCTCGGGCAGATGGAAAAGCCCGATGTAGACAGCATTGAGGGTCTCTCCCCCGCTATCTCTATCGACCAGAAAACAACCTCGAAAAACCCACGCTCGACCGTGGGAACAGTTACCGAAATATACGACTACCTGCGACTTATGTACGCGCGCATTGGCATTCCGCACTGCCCTGTCTGCGGCAGGGAGATAAAGCAGCAGACCGTCGACGAGATCGTCGACAGGGTGCTTGAGCTGCCCGAAAAGACAAAGTTTCAGGTACTCGCTCCCGTCGTAAGAGGAAGAAAGGGCGAGCATCAGAAGGAATTTGACGCCGCAAGGAAATCGGGTTTTTCGCGCGTCCGCGTCGACGGAATAACCTATGACCTTTCGGAGAAGATAAGCCTTGAAAAGAACAAGAAGCATTCCATTGAGGTCATTGTCGACCGCCTTGTAATAAAAGACGGCATAAAGACCCGCCTTACCGAAAGCGTTGAAACAGCAGGCTCGCTTACCGGCGGACTGGTATATATCGACGTTATCGACGGCGAGGAACTGCATTTCTCGCAGAGCTACGCCTGCCCCGAGCACGGCGCAAGCATAGAAGAGCTTGTGCCGCGTATGTTCTCGTTCAACAACCCTTACGGAGCCTGCCCGAAATGTACGGGAATAGGCAGTTACCGCAGGGTCGACCCCGCGCTCATTATGCCCAACATGAACCTTTCATTCAAGGGCGGCGCAATAAAGGCGTTCGGTTGGAATTACGCCGAGGGGACTATCGCGGCAATGTATATCGACGCGCTTGCCGAACGCCACGGCTTCTCGGTAGACCAGCCGCTCTGCGAGCTTTCCGACAAGGCGATAGACGAGCTGCTTTACGGCACCAAAGGCGAGAAAATACTTATAAAGCGCCCGAAAACACAGGGCGGCGGTCAGTTCTATACCGATTTTGAGGGCATTGCCAACAACATTGAGCGCCGTTACAAGGAAACCTCGAGTCAGTATTCGCGGGATTCCCTTGAAGAATTTATGAGCGACGTGGAATGCCCCGAATGCCACGGGGAAAGGCTGAATCCCGCCGCGCTCTCTGTGACCGTAGGCGGAAAGAATATAAGCGACTTCTGCAAGATGTCCGTCGTTGCAGCGCTCGATTTCGTGAACGAGCTTCAGCTTTCGGAGCGCGATATGATGATCGCCGACCAGATATTAAAGGAGATAAAATCGCGGCTGGGATTTCTGCAAAGCGTCGGTCTAGGGTATCTCACGCTCTCGCGCGCGGCGGGAACTCTTTCGGGCGGTGAGAGCCAGCGTATCCGCCTCGCTACGCAGATAGGAAGCTCCCTCGTCGGCGTGCTGTATATCCTCGACGAGCCGAGCATAGGTCTGCACCAGCGCGACAACGACAAGCTGATAGCCACACTCAAAAGGCTGCGCGACCTCGGAAACACCCTTATTGTAGTCGAGCATGACGAGGACACGATGCGCGCCGCCGATTATATTGTTGACATCGGCCCCGAGGCGGGCGTGAACGGAGGAAAGGTCATTTACAGCGGCGACGTAAAGGGGCTGATGAAGTGCAGGGAGTCCATTACGGGGCAGTATCTCAGCGGAAAGAAATCTATACCTGTCCCCGAAAAACGCCGCGAGGTGTCGGATAGATGGCTGAAAGTCATCGGCGCGCAGGAAAATAACCTCAAAAATATTGACGTCGATATTCCCCTCGGAGTGTTCACCTGCGTAACGGGCGTTTCGGGAAGCGGAAAAAGCTCGCTCGTTAATGAGATAATTTACAAACACCTTGTCGCGAAGCTGAACAGGGCGCGCGTCCGTGCGGGTAAATTCGCGGACATGAAAGGCGTGGAATATCTCGACAAGGTCATTATGATAGACCAGTCACCGATAGGCAGAACGCCGCGCTCTAACCCTGCGACATACACGGGAGTTTTCACCGACATTCGCGAGCTGTTCGCGCAGACAAACGACGCGAAAATGCGCGGATATGCCGCAGGCAGATTTTCATTCAACACAAAGGGCGGACGCTGCGAGGCATGCGAGGGCGACGGTATCCTTAAGATCGAAATGCACTTTCTCCCCGACATATTCGTGCCGTGCGAGGTCTGCAAGGGACGCAGATACAACCGCGAAACGCTTGAGGTGCATTATAAGGGAAAGAACATTTTCGATGTGCTTGATATGACCGTTGCGGAGGGCGTAGAGTTCTTCGCGAATATCCCCAAAATATACAACAAGCTCAAAACGCTTTACGACGTGGGACTTGGATATATAAAAATTGGTCAGTCCTCGACCACGCTTTCGGGCGGCGAGGCGCAGAGAATAAAGCTTGCGACCGAGCTTTCAAAGCGCTCCACGGGGAAAACCATATATATCCTCGACGAGCCGACAACCGGGCTTCACACCGCCGACGTACACCGTCTTATCGAAATACTCCATAAGCTTGCCGACGGCGGGAATACCGTGCTTGTCATTGAGCACAACCTCGATGTTATAAAAACAGCCGATTATATTATCGACATCGGCCCCGAGGGCGGCGACAAGGGCGGCACGATCGTCGCGGCGGGAACTCCCGAGCAGATCGCCGAATGCCCGCAGTCGTATACGGGACAATATCTTAAACGACTTCTTTAAAACTGTTGACAAAAGTCGTATTATGTGGTATTATTTTATTGTTAAATTAAATGCTTCGGCATTGTGAAAGGAAAATGACAAAATGAAAAAGTTTTTAGAAGAATTTAAGGCATTCGCCCTCAAGGGAAACGTCATGAGCATGGCTGTCGGCGTTATTATCGGTGCTGCATTCCAGAGCATCGTCACTTCCCTCACGGACAATGTCAT
>CAMEPN010000052.1 GCA_945931735.1 uncultured Clostridia bacterium | reverse complement strand
TTTCAGATCGTACATCGCATGGTACACCACCATGCAGATTATCGCAAAGCCTCTAAGCTCGTCCAGCAGCCCGACGCGCGCGGAGCCGCCCGAAGCATTTTTCGTTCTTTCAGCCATAATTACCTCTGTTGTGTTTATTTTGTTGTGCGATACTTTTTCATTATAACATATTTTTTAGAAAATTACAATAATCACTTGAACGTATTTGGCTTTTGTGATACAATATAAGGTGAAAATATGATGAAAAGTGTGCGCCCGCGTCGGTTTTGCGGGGAAAACGGCGCTTTTCCCCGAAAGGATATCAAGCTTGGAATATATTTATATCGGCAATGTAAGGATAGAAAAGACCGCCGCGCTGGCTCCGATGGCGAGCGTTGCGGACAGGGCATACAGAATAATGGCGAAGGAATACGGCGCGGCGTATGTCGTCGGGGAGATGGCAAGCTGCAAGGGGCTGTGCTATTCCGATAAAAAGACCGCCGAGCTGCTTACCGTGACCGAGGGCGAGCGCCCGATGGCGGTGCAGCTTTTCGGCGCAGAGCCGGAGTTCATGGCGGCGGCGGTAAAAATTGCGGAGCAATACCGCCCCGACATAATCGACATCAACGCGGGCTGCCCAATGCCCAAAATAACCGGCGGCGGCGCGGGGAGCGCGCTTATGAAGACCCCGAAGCTGTTCGGCGAATGCGTTAAGGCGGCTGCGGGCGCGACGGATATACCCGTGACGGTGAAGATACGCGCGGGCTGGGACGGCGGCTCGGTGAACGCGGTAGAATTGGCGAAAATCGCCGAGGAGAACGGCGCGGCGGCTGTGACGGTGCACGGGCGGACGCGCGAGCAGCTTTACTCGGGCAGGGCTGACTGGGAAATTATCCGCGCGGTAAAGCAGGCGGTAAGTATCCCCGTGATAGGAAACGGTGACGTCGACTCCCCCGAAAGCTGCGCGGAGATGTACCGCCGAACGGGCTGCGACCTTGTTATGATAGGGCGGGGGAGCTACGGCAGACCGTGGCTTTTCGGGCAGATACGGGACTGTTTCGGGGGCAGGGATATCCGCCCCGACCCGACCCCGGAGGAGCGCCTTGAAATAATGCGGCGGCATATCGGGCTTATCGTCGCGGACAAGGGCGAGAAGATAGGCATGAAGGAGGCGCGCCGCCCCGCGGGGTGGTATCTCAAGGGAATGCAGGGCGCGGCGAGGTTCCGTAATCTCTGCGGCACATTGGAAACGCTCGACGACCTCGACAGGCTGATCGAACAGATATATAACGAACAACAGAAACAAGGAGATCACTAAAATGGAAAGCTTCAGACATGAAATCGCAGGCTTATGCGCGTTCAATGTAAAGGACGACCCCGTGCTCGGGGCGTTCTCTATGCTCGGCGGGAAATCCCGCACCAAAAGCTACGAGGGCTATTCGCGGCTGTGCAGCGAGCTGCTTCTTTCGGGGAAATCGCTCGGCGGATATCTGCGCGATATGCTGATATTCTCGGAATCGCCGCTCATCTCCGCCTGCGCGAAGAAAGCGGACGAGCTGCGGATAAAAGCGGTGGAATGCGACCTCGGGGTGATGAAGAGGCTAGCGTCCTATTCCTCGAAGGCGCTGAAAAGCGAGCTTGCGAAAGCGTACAACGACGACGGGTTTTATTCGCTGCCCGATTTCGAGGAGGGCGGCTTTGACTACGGCGCGGAGTATTTCATCGAATTTGCCGCGAAGCACGGCAGCGGAATTTTCGCGCAGTACAAGGCGTTCACCTATGACGGGGAGCTGCACCCGATAGAAAACACCGACCCGATACGCCTGACCGACCTCAAAAATTACACGGTACAGCGCAGGCAGGTGGTCGAGAACACGATATGCTTCCTTAACGGGCAGCCCGCGCAGAACGTGCTGCTGTACGGCGACAGAGGCACGGGCAAATCCAGCACCGTCAAGGCGATACTCAACGAATACGAGGGCTTGCGCATGGTGGAGGTCGCGAAGAACGACATCGCGGCGCTTCCCGCATTGTTCAGGCGGCTGGCGGACATTCCGCTGCATTTCATCGTGACGATAGACGACCTTACATTCGCGGAGAACGACGACCGCTTCGGGATACTCAAGGCGGTGCTTGAGGGTTCGCTGTCGGCTCGCCCCGACAATATACTTATTTACGCGACGACCAACCGCCGCAAGATAATCAAGGAATCCGCGGCGGAGCGAGAGATAAGCGGCGCGGACGCTATCGACGAGAGTATGTCGCTGGCGGACAGATTCGGGCTGTTCATAACATTCATCAAGCCCGACAAGGCGGTGTTCCTCGATATCGTGCGTCAGCTTGCGGAGGACAGAAAGCTCGACATCGGCGAGGAGCAGCTCAACGCGGCTGCGGAGCGGTTTGCGCTTAAGCGCGGCGGGCGTTCGCCGAGAATTGCAAGGCAGTTTATCGACTGGCTGACCGGCAGGATAGAGCTTGGCATGGATTATTGATTTTGGAGATAGCATGAAAAGATTTGTATGTATTGCGCTTGCCGTATGCGCGGCGGCGATGCTTTCGGGCTGCGGCGGGGGCGGCGAGTCCTCGGCGCCTTCCGAGCTTACGGTGTCCGGGACTTCCTCCGAAAGCGGATATGAAGCGTTTCCCGTGACGGTCTGCGGCGAGGATATCGAAAAGCCCGTTGAGCGCGCGGTCAGCCTTTCGCCCGCCGTTACGGAGATACTTGCGGAGCTTGGCTATGCGGACAGGCTGGTCGGGATAAGCAGCTACTGCGACTATCCCGAGGACATTTCCGCGCCGTCGGTGGGGAGTGCGGAAAATCCCGACATCGACAGGATAAAGGAGCTTGCGCCCGACGCGGTGTTCACGCTTACCGCATTGTCCGAGCGCGAGGACTACGAGCTTTCCGCCGCGGGGATAACGGTGCTGCGGCTCGACCCACCGTACAGCATGGAGAGCTTTTCCGCGCTGTACCGCGACATTGCGGCGGCTTTCTGCGGCAGGGAGCTTAACGGCTCCGAAAAGGAAACGGAGCGCGCCGCGGAGCTTGGCAGCCTTGCGCGGGAGGCGGTGGAAAATTCCGCCTCGGCGGTGGAGCTTGGTACTTTCGTTTATGTAACGGGGAAATGCACGCTTGCGGGGCAGGATACGTTTGAAAGCGCGGTGCTTTCGCTGTGCGGTGAGAACCTCTGCGCCGAGAGCGGCTATTGTGCGCCCTCGGAGGGGCTTGCGCCCGAATATATCGTGGCGGACAGCGCGCTGACTTACGAGGAGCTTTCCGCCGACGAGAATATTTCCGCGATGATAAGCGGCGGCGCAAAGGTCGTGTTTGTTACGTCGCGGTGCTTTGAGCGCCCGTCGGCGCGGACGGCGGAGGTGTTCGCTGAAATAGCGGGGCAGCTTTCGGAGGAAACTGCCGAATGACGGGAACTCTTTTTCTGTGAACAAAAATCTTGCGGAAAAATCGGGGGAAACGTTCCGTCCCCCCGTCCCACGCCCCTGTTTATCAGGGGTGATTTTATAGTCACATCGGAGTAATGATATACCCATTCTCCCGCCAATAATCAATAACGTCACCGAGTATCGCGGTGTTGGTTTCGGATACCGCATGGAGCAGGTACACCGCGCCGCTGTGCGTTTTCGAGGTTATTTTCTCATACGCCGCGCTCTTTTCGGGCTGGGCGTTCACGTCCCAGTCGGGATATGCGAAGCTCCACAAAACGGTAGTATAGCCCATGTCGGCGGCGCATTTCAGCACCCGCTCCGAAAACTCGCCCATCGGCGGGCGCATTACGTACATTTCATAGTCGAACTCCTCGCGGATATATTCGTGAAGCTGCGACAGCTCGTTGTAAAGCTCGTCGGGCGAGCAGTCGGGCAGCGACGGGTGGCTGAACGTGTGGTTGCCGACGGTGTGCCCCTCGTCGATCATTCGGCGGATAAGCTCGGGGTTCTTCACCGCGTAGTCATACGTCACAAAAAACACCGCGCGGACGTTTTTTTCTTTCAGAGTGTCAAGTATCTCGGCGGTGTAGCCGTTCTCGTATCCCTCATCGAACGTCAGCCACAGGCGCTTCACATCGCCGTCCCCGATGAACAGCGCGCCTTTATCCCCGTATTTCCTCTGCGCGTCTATCGCGCCGAGAGGGCGGTTCTCACTGTCGGTTTCTACGCCCATTCCGTAGGCGATCTTCGTGTTGTCGATATCGTAAAGGCTGTCGTATTCCGACACTGCGGACGCGCTCACGCCAAGCAGCAATGCCGCCGAAACAGCGGCAAGTATTTTTTTCATATCATCAGCTCCTTGCTTTTATTTTTGCACGGGGAGCTTTTTTTATATCAGAGAATTTATGCTTAAGAATTTTGTAAGTTTTATATTCAAATTTTAATAAGAATGGCATGATACAATATGCTCAAGGAGGGAAAATATTATGGCACAGCGCGTACTTGTGGTCGACGACGACCGCGAAATCGTCAGCGCGATATCCAAGCTGCTGGAATATGAGGGAATAGAAACCGTCAAGGCGTACAACGGGCTTGAGGCGGTGGAAAGGCTGTCGGAAAACGAGATACATCTTATCATTCTGGATATAATGATGCCGAAGCTGGACGGGCTTTCCGCAACAATAAAGATACGCGCCGAGCGGAATATCCCCATAATAATGCTGTCCGCGAAGGCGGAGGAAAGCGACAAGGTGCTCGGGCTTTCGGTCGGGGCGGACGATTATGTAACAAAGCCGTTTTCGCCGCCCGAGCTTGTCGCAAGGGTGAAAAGCCAGCTAAGGCGGTATATGTCGCTGGGGGATCATACAGGCCGCGCGGCGATGGGCGAGATAAGGCTAGGCGGGCTGACGCTTAACAGCGCCGAGCATCAGCTTTATGTAGACGGCGCGGCGGTAAAGCTGACCGCAAAGGAATACAAGATACTGGAGCTGCTCATGTCCAATGCGGGCAGGGTGTTCTCCGCAGAGGAAATTTACGAGAGAGTATGGAACGAAACGGCTTACGCGGTGGAGAATACGGTGATGGTGCATATCCGCCGTATCCGAGAGAAGATCGAGATAAACCCGCGGGAGCCGAAATACTTAAAGGTGGTGTGGGGCGTTGGCTACAAAATGGAAAAAATCTAGCAGGAGCGGCGTGTTCAAAGCAGTGCTCATCATAGCGTATATCGCCTGCGCGGCGGTGGCGGGAGTTGTTACGGGCTACGGCGGGGCGTACTGCTACAACAGGCTCTCGGACGACGGTCTGCCGCTTATTTTCGACGCAAGGGACAAGTACGAGCGCGTATATGCGGAGGATAAATTGCAGGAGGCAGTGCGGAGCTGTACGGAGCTTTACAACGATAATAAAACGCTGTCCTACGATTATTCGTGGCAGGTAAACGTTGTGCCGTTCGGGCTGTCCATAACCGACGAAAACGGGAACGAATATTCCAACGGTATGGGAGCGGACACCGTTACTTACAGCGTCAGTCTTATCGGCGGAGAGCATGAAATCGAAAACAAAATGGCGAGCCTTTCGATAGGGCTGCGCAGCGGCTACATTTTTTTCGACGGCATGAACAACGTGATCAATTACGAGCGTATCATGCAGGAGCTTCCGTTCGACTGCGAGATTATCGCGGGGAATAATATTTATGGCACGGAATTTGACCCCTACTCATACGACATGGTGACGATACAGCTTGTCCCCGAGGTGGTGAACGCGAATATCAATGCCGATGAAGTCACGCTGACTTTCCCGTTTGACAGTATAAGCGGGTATATCAACGTGACGCCGCCGAAAACGGAGGATTACCTGTCGGCGATAGACGGGCTGGACTTTTACTGCAAGGTGACTGCGGCGGACGGCTCTGTCTATGAAAACGGCGTGCCGCACGAGAAAGCGGTGGGCTATAACTCGTCGACCGACAAGGAGCTTATCGGGATTAATTACAGCTACCTGTTTTCCGATGTTACGGTAGGGCTTTCCGAGGAGGAGAATACCGCGCTGTCGCAGAAATACTCCGTCGGCGTGCATAATATGCGCGTAATTATCATCACGGACATCTGTATGCTTCTGCTCGGTACGGCTATACTTATTTTCCTTTGCAGGGTCATCGGCGAAAGCCCGAGCGGGGACATCTCGCTCCCGCCCGTGCTGACGGTGTTCTACGAAATAACTGCCACGGTGTTCTACGAAATAACTGCCGGCGCGCTTGTTTTCGAATTTGTTATCGGAGTTGATGGCTTTGTGTCGCGGTATTACGACGCGGCGGTCGACCATTGGCAGGGCGGAATTTTGATGATGGCGGTAACGGGGCTTGCGGCGGCGGGCATAGCGGGGCTGTGGCTGTATCTGTGGCTGTGCCTTTCGGCAAGGAGCAAAAACGGCGTGTTCGCAAGGGGCAGCCTTGTTTACCGTTTCGTTACGTTTCTGTGGAGGGGCATTAAGCGCGCCTTCGGGTTCTTAAGGGATCTATTCACGGGGAAGTTCATCGGCGGCAGGGCGGCAAAGCGGCTGCTGTGGACGGACGTAGTGTTCCTTATTGCGACTGCGGTGGACGCGGCGCTGTTCTTGCTTTGTATGTCAGCTCCGTCGCCCGCGTCCGCTCCGTCAATACTGTTTTTGGCAATGCTGATTTCTCTCGAGGGCGTATTTCTGGTGCTGTTCATTTCTTCGCGGTTCATGCTGACGCGGGATATGTCGCGGCTGGAACGGCAGATAGAGGACGTTTACCTCGGGAAAGGAGTGTCCTCGGCGGAGTTTTCGGAAAACTCCCCGTTCAGGCAGAGCGGCGAGCGGCTCGAGCGGCTCGGCGAGCAGTACCGCAGGGGCATGGAGGAGCGCATGAGGGCGGAGCGCATGAAGATAGACCTTGTGACGAATGTTTCCCATGACCTGAAAACGCCGCTGACCTCCATAATAAGCTATATCGACCTGTTGAGCAAGGAGGAGCTTCCGCCCGCCGCGGAGGATTATGTGAAAATACTCCAAAACAAGTCGGAGCGGCTTAAGAACATTGTTTCCGACGTGTTCGACCTTGCCAAGGCGACGAGCGGCGAGATAACCGCCGAGCGCTCCCCGCTCGACCTCTCGAAGCTGTCCTATCAGGCGCTTGCCGACATGGAGGACAGGATAGCCGCATCCGGCTTTGAGGTCAAGCGCAGCATCTGCGACCCGCCCGTTGTGATAATGAGCGACGGGAAGAGGATATACAGGATAATCCAGAACCTGCTCGACAACGCGCTGAAATATTCCATGGAGGGCACGCGGATACACTACACCCTAGAAAAAACAGGCGGCAGGGCGCTGCTCACTATAAAGAACATATCCGCGGCGCCGTTAGATCTAACCGCCGACGAGCTGACGGAGCGCTTTGTCCGCGGGGACAGGTCGCGCAGCACCGAAGGCTCTGGTCTGGGGCTTTCTATCGCGCAGGGATTTGCGCTGGCGTGCGGCGGCGAGCTGAAAATAGATATCGACGGCGATATGTTCCGCGCGGCGGTGTCTTTTCCGCTTGCTAATAATGGAGAAAGTTTAGGTTAATTAGGTAAAAACGGGGGCGGCTTGACACACTGCCCCTGTTTTTTTATAAGAAATCATAAAAAAGCGGTGAAAGCTTTGTTTAAAATAAAAATTTATTTTGCGCCAATATCTATTGATATTTCCGAACGTTTATGATAAAATATTATTGTATCGTGCTGTTGCATGGATACGCATTAAAAGGTTGAGCAAGGAGCCTATCATGTCCCAAAAACTTAGCGAGTTAATTACTCTGCTGCGCGGTCACCGCGTTTTTATCCAGACGCATAATTTCCCCGACCCCGACGCTATCGCGAGCGCATTCGGGCTGCAATATCTTCTGCGCAGGTTCGGCATAACAACGACCATCTGCCACCACGGCGGCATCGAGCGCACCGCTACCGCAAACATGGTCGCGGATTTCGGAATATCCATGACGACGGACGTTGACATTAAGGATATGACCGAGGACGATTATATAATCACGGTGGATTCGCAAAAGGGCAACGCGAATATTCTTGACCTTGTCGGAAACGAGGTCGCTTGTATCGACCACCACCCAATATTCTGCGAGTCAGACTATAAATACATGGACATTCGGATAGTCGGGAGCTGCTCGACGATAATCGCGGATTACTACCGACAGTACAATATAGATATCCCCGAGGCGGTCGCGACAGCCCTGCTTTACGGGCTGAAAATGGACACGGCGGACTTTACGCGCGGCGTGACCGAGCTTGACGTGGATATATTCGGCTACCTCTTCCCGAAAAGCAACAACCAGCTTATCCGTCGCTTCCAGTCGGGAACGATACAGTACGACGAGCTGGAGTCGTTCGTCGATTCCATGCGGAATATCGAGATATTTAACGGGGTCGCGTTCGCGTTTTTGAATTTCGACTGCGCCGACGCGTTCGTTGCGACGGTTTCCGATTTCATACTTAACCTTGATGTAGTGAATTTCACGGTGGTATATTCCCGCCGAGCGAACGGATTTAAGTTTTCCGTGCGCTCCGAGCTGGACGAGCTGAACGCGGGGCTTATCGCGCAGGAGGCGCTGAAGGACGTCGGCACGGGCGGCGGTCATAAATCAATGGCAGGCGGCTTCGCCGAGGAGAGCAGGCTGCTCGCAATGAGCATCGACTACAACAAAACGGTGCAGAACCTGTTCCTTAACGTTATCGACAAGTTCCGCACGGATAAAACGGACGAGGAAAAGCTTACTCAGAATTA
>CAMEPN010000051.1 GCA_945931735.1 uncultured Clostridia bacterium | reverse complement strand
GGAAGATACATGGGCTTGCTCGCCGAAAACGACAGGGTGTATACGCTCGTGATAGACGGGGCGGATATCGTTGTCGATGAATACGACGCCGACGGGGGCTATCTTAAGGAAATGCTCCGCGTGGCGGGATCCAAGCTCGGCGTCTATGGCTGCAATTTAGAGCAGTATTTCATCAGCTCCGAAAACGAATCCTCAAAGCTTTTCACCGATATCATAATGCTTGCCGACGGCGACGTTTTCGTATACCCGATATTCAAGGACACCGTTCAGCAGATGATACACTACGACATAAACTGCGAGGAAGGGATAATCTGGGCGCAGAGAGGCTACGACGGGCTGTATTACATGACAAGGCAGGGCGAGCTGTTCCTGCTCGCGAACGAGGGGAGAACTCACCTTATCGATCTTGAAGAGGGCTGCGTTCCCTACGACCCGCAGGCGTCCTATTTCTCGCTGTTTCTGACCGACGTCGGCAGCGTTTCCCTTAAGCATATAATAGTAAGCCCCAACGAGGACGGCGTCATGGAAGCGCTTTCCTTGCAGGAAAGTATCATTACGGCGGACTCGGAAATATACGACGGGGTCACTTTCTCGCAGCTGAGAAACGTCCACGTGATCATGGACGATAATTATTCCTACAATGTCACGGGAATAAAGGAAAACGGCGCCGACACGCGCAAAATTTACCTGTTCAACCCGTATTCCGCGAAAAACACGGAGTTCCCGGAGGCGGGCTTCGAGATCTACAAGTGCATTCTGGTATTCTTTATCTGCGCGGCGGCTGTGTTCGCTGCGGCGCTTGTGATATGCTTCCTGATAAGGCGGCTGCTCGCCGTAAGAAAGGTCATCATCAAGCAGATAATGCTCGTCGCGGCGATTATCGTATCTGTTTCGGTCATGATACATTTCTTCCTGCTCAACAGCATGAACAACCTTGTATTCTCGCAGGCTGCGGCGCAGCTCGAGGATACGCTTGACTACATAGAGCTTAGCATAGACAGCGACCAATTCAGGGACAGCGGACTTTCCGAGCAGCAAAGAGAAATATTCCGCAATTATGAATACCGCAGCACCTCAAAGATAAGCAACAACAGCGACTTCATCAACCGCTTTATAGAAACGGATTTCCATATAAGCTTCGTCGAGATCGCAAGACTGACCGACGACGGATATAAGTACGAGTTCTACTCAAACCAGCTCCCCGGCGCGAGGGTGTCCTATTTCGTGACCGACGAGGACCGCTTTGAGCGCATAACAAACATGGAGGACGGCGTCGATATCATCGGAAATTCGACAGAGCTTGGAACGCAGTGGCTGGAGTCGGTCCGCGCGATAACCGACAGCAGCGGTAAGCAGGTCGGGTTTATCCAGATAGGCTCCGAAAAGGACTCGCTCAACGATCATATACACAATTATGTCGACCTTATGACGCTGTTCATAATGCTGTTTATCGTGGAAATCAGCGTGCTGTTCATCGTGATAATGGCGGGGCTTCTCCGTCCGCTGAAAAAGCTCAAAAGGGCAGTGTCCGAGGTCGCCGAGGGAAAGATCGGCACGACCGTTTCTGTCAGCAGCAACGACGAGCTTCAGGACGTGGCGGCAAGCTTCAGCAATATGTCGCGCCAGCTTGAAAAGTATTTCAACAACATAAACGTAATAAGCAAGGCATACGAGAAATATCTCCCGAAGGGCTTCTTCAGACTTATGGGGAAAAGCTCGGTGCTGGACGTAAAGCCCGGCGACCACAACAATGCGGAGCTTACCTACCTGTTTATAGGAATAAATCTCCCGTCGGAGCATCTCTCCGACGAAGAGGGCTTCTGCGCGCTTAACGGGATATACGGAATTGTGTCCGAGGTGCTCGGCAGCACGGGCGGCACGATACAGTCATTCTCCGATAAGATGATAACCTGCATTTTCAGCGGCAGCGCAGCCGAAGCGGCGGAATCCGCCCTCACCATTCAGGAAAAGCTCGGCAGCCATGCGGACATTGACGCGAGCATAAACGTGTCCATACAGAACTCCCGCTCCGTAATAGGAGTTATCGGCAGCGGCGAGGCGATGAAGACCGTCACCGTTTCCCCCGCGATAGAGCTTCAGTACTGCCTGCGGAATATCATGAGCAGGTTCGGGCTTACGTTCGTTATAACAGAGGAAGTGCTCTCCGAGCTTAAAGCCGCAAGGCTCAACATAAACGCAAGGCGTATCGGCACCGTAAACGAGCTTATGGGCGGGCAGACCCGATTTGACATCATGCTGTACGAAGTGATAGACGGCTGCCCCGACGAGGAGAAAAAGCTCCGTCAGGCGGCTCTCGGAAGCTATGAACGCGCGGTCGAGGCCTTAGACGAAAGCGACGCCGCCGAAGCAAGGGCGCAGCTCATAAGCGTACTTCGGGTCAACAGGGACGACCTTATCGCAAGGCATTTGCTCAGCAGGATAAGCGGCGAAAGCGAGGTAAACAACGATGAACGAAGCAAAGACCGACTGGAAATTCCCGATTGAATACAGCGGCGGCAAGGTGCAGATGAACCCGCTCGAGCAGGATATACGCCAGTCGCTGTTCCTGCTGCTTAACACGCGGCGCGGCGAACGGGTCATGCGCCCGAACTACGGCTGCAACCTCTCGCAGTTCGCCTTTGAGAGCGTGAATTACTCGCTGCTTACGAGGATACAGAGCGAGGTGCTCGGGGCGATAAAGCTGTACGAGCCGAGGGTGGACAACGTGACCGTCACCATCGACAACAGCAGCAAAAGCGAGCTTTCCGCAGAAACGCTGATAATCAACATCGGATATACCATACGCGCGAACGCAATGCAGCAGACGCTGAGCTTCAGGCTCGCTGACGCGTTCTGATAAATAACAGGAAAAAGGAGGTGCGGGCAGATGGAAAGGCATGACAGGAGCGGCTTTTTCGAGGAGATAAAGCGGCTCTCGCGATACTACGCACCCGAATGGAGCGCCCCCGAAAACGGCGCGGGCAGGGCGCTGGCGCTGCTGTTCTCGGAGCTTATGGCGGAAAATTACGCGAAGCTCTCCGATATGACGGAGCGGCACCGCCTTATGTACCTGAATATGTACGGGTTGTCAAGAAAGCCCGCATTTCCGTCGCGGGGATATATAACCGTCACCCCCACCGCCGACAACACGATAACCCTTAAAAGCGGCACCCGCGCGGGCAGCAGCGGCGACGCGGAGTTTGTGACCGAGTCCGACCTCTGCGCGGTAAACACCGGAATAAAAGCCGTGTTCTGCACAAAGCAGGGCGTTATCTGCCGCGGCAGCGAGCAGCGCCTGTTCGACCTCGGCGGCGAGAACACGCAGGAGGCGGCGCTGTATTTCTCCTGCGACGACATTCTTTACAGCGACGGCGCGGGAAACTGCCGGATAATGCTGCTGGATATTTCGGCGGCAGACCAGCACGGCGTTGCCCCTAAGGCAAAGCTCGACCCCTCCGCGCTGCACTGGCAGTATATGGGCGCGGGCGGCGCGCAGAATATAACCGACGTAAGCTTCGAGGACGGCGTGTTTACGCTGAATATCCCCGAGGGCGTTCCCGAAACAACGCAGTTCGGCGTAAGCGGAAAGTGGCTCAAGCTGCTGTTTACCGACGGGAAAATGCTCCCCGCGTTCTCCCGCGGCAGCGTTCGGCTCTCCGCTTCTCTTGCGGGAACACCGCCGCGCTCGGTCTACCTTAACGAAAATATGCTACCCTCGGCGGACTTTTTCCCGTTCGGAGAGCAGCCCGTCGAATACGACGCTTTCTATATTTGCAGCAGCGAGGTGTTCGGCAAAAAGGGCAGCCGCGTGACCGTAAGCATGGATATCGTGTTCGAGGACATCGGCGTTCAAACCGCGGGCGAAAGCGGCGTTCAATGGCGGACGGTAATTCCCGCGTCGAAATTCGAGCAGAAAGCACCTTTGGTAAAGCGTATCGAAAGCGTCGTCTGGGAATACTGGAACGGCAGGGGCTGGTGCAGGATATACCCCGACAACTCGCACACGACCGACTTTTCGGACAGCTCCGCCGGCTCCGCAGAGATAACCTTTACCTGCCCGCAGGATATCGAGCCTGTGTTCGTCGGCGCGGACACGGGACTGTTTATCCGCTGCCGCGTGACGAAGATGACCCCAGGCTACGAGCAGGGCATGGTCTACCGCGTGCCGCGCTGCCTCAGTCTTGCGCTCGGCTGCTCCTACGACGGGCAGTACCTCCGCGCCGACCATGTTTTCGTCAGCCGCGATATGGAAACGCATACCGCCGACAACGCAGTGGTAAGGCTCCCGCAGAACGACGACCCGTCCGAAAGCAGGACATATCTCTGCCTTGAGCGCGCCCTGCCCGTCGGCTACTACAACCTCTATATCCGCATAAAAAGCGCCGCCGCGGCGCAGCAGATACGCTGGGAAGCGCTCTGCACGGTGCACGGGGAGCAGCGCTGGCAGCCCGTCTACGTCCGCGATATGACAGCGGGGCTTTCCGAAAGCGGAATGATAACCCTGCGGATAGAAAACCCCATGTGCAGCGCCGCGCTATACGGCGAGGAGGGCTTCTGGCTCAGGATATGCGCCGCTTCTCCCGCGAAAACGGTGGAAACGGAGGGCATTTTCTTCAACGCAGTACCCGTGGTTCAGCACAGCAGGACTATCTCAATGGAATTTTCCGCGGCGGCGGAAAACGGAGTATACCGGCTCTCGTCGGGCGGGATATGCAGCGCGGCGGTGTTCCTTCGCGAAAACGGCGCAAAGCGGGAGATCCCCCCCGAAAAATACACCCTCGACAGCGAAAACGGCGTTATCGAGTTCAACCGCGGGTTCACGCCGCAGCTTTCGGACGGCTGCGTGCTTTCGGCGGAATTTACCGTAACGCGCGGCGCGGAGGGCAACCTCCCGCCCGAGTCGATAAACAGCTTCCTCGACCCCGTGCCGTTCGTGGATCATATAACCAATCCCGAGCCGACCTACGGCGGAAGGAGCATTGAGGAGTTCTCCGCCTGCGCACAGCGGGGCGCGGACAAGGTGCGCACGCTGGAGCGGTGCGTTTCGGACAGCGACTTTGAAACCGCCGCGCGCAACGCAGACATTTCGATTGCCCGCGCAAAATGCCGCAGCAGCGGCGGAGAGATACGGCTGACCCTGCTGACCGACAGCAGCGATATCCCCGTATTCAGGCTCGCGCGGCAGAATGTAATGAACGCAATACTCCCCGCAATGCCGTTTTACCTGCAAAGCAGGCTGTCGATAAATCAGGCGGCTTATGTGGAGATAGAAGTCACCGCCCATGTCGTTTCGGACGGAAAGGCTTTCCCGCAGACTATTCAGAACGACATACGGAGCAGGCTCTCCCGCTTCCTTGACCCCGTACACGGAAACACTGCCGAAAACGGGTTCGGGATAGGCGAATACCCAAGCCCCGAAAGCGTAACTGCGGTAATTCTTTCCGCGGAGCACATCGTTTCCGCCGACAGGGTGCAGCTTCTGTGCAAATACCGCGGAAGCGTGTATGACTACGGACAGATCGCCTCGGAAATTTCGGACGGCGTTCCCGTCTGCGGAAATACAACGATATATATTACTGAAGGTCACCTCTAAATAAACGAACTTCAAGGAGTGAAAACCATGCTGGAGCTGCCCGAAATAAAGAGCGGGGATTTTGAAGAGGTCCTCGAACGGCTCAAGAAACAAATACCCTCGCTCTGCCCCGAATGGTGCAATGTCAGCGAAAGCAGCGCGGGCATAATGCTGCTCGAGCTGCTGACCTACATCTCGCTGGAGCAGCAGAGCAGCATGAACAAAATAAGCGGAAGCGCGCTGATAAACCTCGGCAGGCTGCTCGGCTTTTCGCCCGAGCACCTCGCCCCCGCTCGCGCGACGGCGCAGCTTCACGGCGCGGCTATGTCGGGCGAAAAGCTCCGCGTAGACTCGCTCGTGTTTGAAACGGAAAAAGAGCTTGTCCCCTGCGGCGCAGGCGTGGCTGTTTTCGGGCGCTGCGACGAGCGCGGAGGGATAGTCACCCTCTGCCGAAACAACGCGAAAACTCCCCCGCAGCGGCTGTTTGCCGACGGAAACAGCTTCGTTATAGGGCTGGACAATTCCGTCGAAGCGGGGCGGGAAATTCGCCTTGCGCTCTGCTTCGATACGCAGGGCAGAAAAATACCCGACGAGCTTTCCGAAGCGCCATGGGGAAATTTAGTCCGCTGGCAGTATTACAGCGCGGACGGCTGGCGCGACGTCGACATTATCTCCGACGGCACGCTCTCCTGCTTCAGAACCGGCGAGCTTGTTTTCCGCACGAAAAAGCCGCTCGCGGAGCTTGGCGGGGTCTACCCGATACGCTGCGTCGCGGAGGATACCTCGGGCTTCGACCTGCCCCCGCTGCTCACCGGAGCGTACACCGACTCCTGCCCCGTTCGGCAGACCGATACGAAATGCGAGTCGGTTTCCTTTGATATTGAGGCATTCCGCAGCAACAAAATGGTGTTCAGGAGCGCGCTCGCCAAAAACAAGGTCTTTCGTCTGATGATAAATTCCTCGGTCGGCTGGTGCGATTCGGCGGATATAAACGTCGCTTTCGACGTTGTTAATGAGCAGGACGGCTTCCGCCTTGCGACCTCCTCGAGAAAGGAGCTTTCGGAGCTGTTTTCCGAGCTTGACGGCTCGGAGGTGCTGACGCTGATAATTTACGAGCAGGAGTTCGTGCGGGATTTCACGCAGTTCAGCTCCGACGGCAGCGCTAATCAGCGGATACCGCTCAATTTCAGCGGAGCGTTCGCGCCCGAAACCGAGCTTATGGCGGCGCGGGAGCAGGACGGCGTGCTGTACTGGCATAAGTGGCGGCGGTCGGATAAGCTTGCCGTCGAGCCGCCCGAGAGGCGCTGCTTCGCGGTCGACCCCGCAGAGGGCTGCCTTGTTTTCGGGGACAGGCTCCACGGCACAGTCCCGCCGTCATGCGGACGGAAAAATATAATGCTGACAACGCTTCGGCTAACCAACGGCGCCGAGGGGAACATTCCCCCCTGCCATGCGGGCGGCGCGGAAATAATAGCTCCCGCGCACGGCGGGAAGAACGAGGACACTCCCGACAGCTTCTTCGCACGGGCAGTCCGCCTGCAAAAGCCCGAAACGCTGCTCACCCTTTCCGACTACGAAAACGCCGCTATGGCTACCGAGGGGATACTCCTCAAATCTGCGGAGGCATACTGCACAAGGGACAGGGCGGGCTATATCGTCCCGAACGCCGTAACGCTGATGATAGAGCCGATGACCGCGCAGGGAGATAAGCCCGAAGCCGCTCCCGAATGGTATATCGGCGCGGTAAAAAGCAGGCTCGACCTGCTGCGGACGATAAACACGCGGATAACCGTTAAATTCCCGAAATATATCCCGATAAGCGTTGAGCTGAGCTTCTGCGGAACGGGCTTTACCTCGGGCGCGGAGCGCGAGGCGGAGGAATGTATCCGCCGCTACTTCGACGAAAACTCCGGCGTAGAGATAAGCTCCGCGCAGCTTGCGAAGCGGCTTTCTGAGCTTCCCTGCGTCGGCTCGGTGCGCTCGCTCGGGCTTTCGGAGCCGGTCATAGGCGGCAGATTTGCCGTGCCCGAGGGCAGCCGTGTTTATCTTAAAAAATGCGAAATATACTGCACTGACAGAAGATTGGGGCGAGTGCTTTGAACGATAAATATTATGTGTTCACGGGGGATATGGAGCTGTCCGACGCCCGCCTTGTGAACGTTAAAACACAGGACGGCGCGCTGGTGTTCTCCGACGGCGGACTGTTTATTTCCCCCTGCCTTGACAGCGGCGCGGGCGATACGGTCTGGGACGTCGCGGAAATAGGCTTCCCGCCCGCGCAGAACGGCTATTTCTGCTTCACTGCGTTCGCCTCCGACAGGCTTTCCGCCGACGTAGGAGGTCAGCAGGCGCCCTTTGAGCAGATACTTGAGGAGATAGCCGCGGGGCGGAAGCTCTCCGATATGACGTCGGATATAACCGCAGTGAGGTTCATCAGCCCCGACACCGCGCCGCTCCACAGGATAAGGGGAAGATACGCGTGGTTCATAGTCGAGGCGTTCCCCGAAAACGGCGGCGTTATCATGCTCGACAGCATTAGGATAACCTATCCGTTCCGCTCGTATATGAACGCGCTGCCCGAGATAATCCGCAGGACAGACAACGGGAACCTCACGTCGCTGCTCGCGATGTACCGCGCCGTTTTCGACAAGCTCGACCGCAGGATCGTGGATATGGGCGGGGAGCTGGATATCGACCTTGCGCGCGGAGAAGCGCTCCACCGCCTTGTTTCGTGGCAGGGGATCCCGCTCTCGGATTTCTGGGGCGAGGATATCCTGCGCAGCGTAACGCGCGAGTCCGCATGGCTAATACGCCGAAAAGGGACAAAGGCGGCGCTTTCGCGGCTGTTCGAGCTGCTCCTCGGCGAAGCCCCCGTTATCGAGGAGAACAGCGGCGGCGACCCGTTCGGCTTCACCGTAAGGGTGAAATACAGCCTTATCCCCGACGGCGCGCACCACAGAGAGCTGCTTTATCTGCTGGGCGAGTTTTCCCCCGCGGGAACGTCCCCTCGGCTGCGGCTGGATAAGGACGGCGGCGCGCCCGTTCTCGACGGAACCACAACGCTCTGCGACGAGGAATTTGACAGCGGAATAATCTTGGACTAAGGCAATACCGCACAATTAACGGCTAACGCCTTTTCCGTCCGCTTGCTTGCAT
>CAMEPN010000050.1 GCA_945931735.1 uncultured Clostridia bacterium | reverse complement strand
GCCCATATCCGTGGATTGTTATCTGTCGGAAAAGTCTTTAGACTTTTTCGACAGACTGCATGGAGAAAAACCTGCGTTTCCCTCCATATAGTAAATTATCCGATAAACTCCCGTATAAGCGAATCTTCGGGAACAAGCCGTTTTTCGATCGCCGCAAGCTCCCGCAAAAACTTCTCAATGTCCGCATAGTCTGAATAGGCGCTGTATGCCGAAGCGGCGCGCTCTAGGTCGGGCAGAAGTATGTCGCGGTAGACAAGCGGCTCGTACATGATGAACGTGTCTATCTCATGGTCGGCGCGGTGCTTGAACGGCATTATATACAAATTCTCCCCGCGCTCAACGGAGCGGAAAAACTCGAACGTTTCCTCGAGCGACCGCCCGCGGTAAAGCTTGTCGCGCATAAGACGGCGCATGAGCCTTATCTTCGACGGGTGGAGCTGCTCGCCGCCGCTGCATATCCTTGTTCTGACGCTGACATAAACGCAGCTTGTGCTGTCCTCGGTATCTCCCGTTAGCAGCGGGTTCAGCGCGTGAATGCCCTCGACGATGACGATATCGCCCTTTTCGCGGCGGAGCGACATTCCCTCGCTGCGCTGCTGCGCGGCAAAATCGAACAGCGGCACGTTTATCTCCTCGCCGCTGAGCAGCTTTTCGAGCTGTTCGCGGAAAAAAGGGATATCCAGCCGCATCGGGCTTTCGAAGTCAATATTCCCGTTCTCGTCCATCGCCTCTAGATTATCCTTCATGGGCAGATAATAGTTGTCCATGGATATCGTGTGCGTCGCCGCGCCCTTTTCCTTTAGGATATGCTGTATGCGTGCAGCCGTCGTTGTCTTTCCCGAGCCGGACGGCCCCGAAATCAGCACAACCGGGCGTTCCACCCGCTGCTCGTATATTTTCTCCGCGGCTTTGTCGATCTGCTCCTTATAGAAGCTCTCTCCGTCCCGTATCAGTTCTTCGGGGCGCTCGGAGAGAGCATTAAGCGCGGAAACATCAATGCAGTTCAAATCGCTCCACCTTTCCTTTCGAATTTCAATGCTACAAAACCATGACGAGCGTTCCCGCCGTGATAAGCACCGAGCCTATCGCCGCCTTAAGCGTAAATTTCTCATGCAGGAAAACAAACGCCAGAATAA
Source organism: uncultured Clostridia bacterium (assembly GCA_945931735.1). Lineage (GTDB taxonomy): Bacteria > Bacillota > Clostridia > Oscillospirales > Ruminococcaceae > CAG-115. The sequence continues at coordinate 7,635 of CAMEPN010000050.1, read as the reverse complement.
GGGTTATTACAACGCTCATCTTGTCTATCGGGACAACCTTTGACGCCTCGCCCATTTGCAGCGCCTTGTAGTAGCACAGCCATGAAGCGCCCGTCGCAAGCCCCGATAATATAAGGAATATCCAGCTTTTAGTGCTTATCTCGGTGATACCGCCCTGCGAGTTTGTCAGAAATACCATTCCCCACGCCATCACCAGAACGACCACCGTGCGGAGCGCAGTGGCGAGATTTGAGTTCACCCCGTCAATGCCGACCTTCGCAAGTATCGAGGTCAGCGCGGCGAACACCGCCGACAGGATCGCAAAAACCAACCACATTTTATTATGCCCCCCGAGAAGTGTTTTATTTTTGTCCGTAGTACGCATTTTCGCCATGCTTTCTCAGATAATGCTTATCCATAAGCTCCCGCTGCATTTCGGGGAGCTGCGGCTCCATTGTGAGATCGTGCCATGCCATGAACGCTATCTCCTCCAGCACCACCGCATTATGCACCGCGTTGTGCGGGTCGGTGCCCCATGCGAACGGCCCGTGCGAATGCACCAGCACTGCGGGGATATCGTCCGCGGAAAGTCCATTAAAGGTTTCGGCGATAACGTTTCCCGTTTCGCGCTCGTATTCGCCCGCTATTTCCTCTGGGGTCATTTTCCGTGTGCAGGGGATATTGCCGTAAAAATAATCGGCGTGCGTTGTCCCCAATGCGGGAATATCCCGCCCCGCCTGCGCGAAAACCGTCGCCCAGCGGCTGTGAGTATGCACCACGCCGCCTATGTTCGGAAATTCGCGGTAAAGCACGATATGCGTCGGCGTGTCGCTGCTCGGGTTAAGATTTCCCTCGACGCGGTGTCCCGTTTCGAGGTCGACCACCACCATATCCAGCGGCTTCATTTTGTCATAGTCCACTCCCGACGGCTTTATTACCACAAGCCCGCGCTCGCGGTCTATCCCCGAAACATTGCCCCATGTGAAGGTGACAAGACCGTGCTTCGGGAGAAGCATATTCGCCTCGTAGACCTCCTGCTTCAGTTCCTCTAACATTTTGTCCTCCTATATCTGTCTGCCGAATAATTCCTCAAATTCCTCGCGGCTGTCCGAATACGCAAGCGCCCACATTGCTTTCATCGCGCACATCTCGCGCGTCATAAGCCCCGCTTCGAGAATATGCCCCTGCTTTGCGCCGCTGCCGACCTTGTAAATTGATAGGTCGGTGCCGCCGCACATTACCTGCGTCGTCATTATTACATATATGCCGCCTGCCGCAAGGCGTGACACTTCGCGCTCGGTTTCCGCTCCGCCGTAATCCGGCAGTCCGCCCGTGCCGAAGCCCTCGACAATGACCGCGCGCAGCCCCTTTTCACACACGTTAAGCGGTACTCCCGGGGTCAGCTTCGCGACAGCTATCCGCGCGTCCATTTTATCATAAAAAACAGCATTTCCGACCGGCTTTTCGCAATGCGCGGAAACTTTCCCGTCCTCAGAAACGCTCCCGACGTCGGCGCGGTTTATGCTTCGGAACGCGTCATGCTCCCTCGTATGCACCTTCGCGGCGCACCGCCCGTCGATTATCCTCCCGCCGAACACGACCAATACCCCGCTCAAGCTTCCGTCCGCCGCGCAGAGGAATGCGTCGCGCAGATTTCGCGGCGCGTCGCTTTCGGGCGCAGTCATGGGCTTCTGGCTGCCCGTTATGACAACGGGCTTCGCGCTGTTCTGTATAAGGCAGGAGAGCGCAGCGGCGGCGTATGCCATAGTGTCGGTGCCGTGAGCAATGACAAATCCATCGAACTCGTCATAGCGGCGGCGTATCGTCGCGGCAAGCGCGCACCATTCGCGCGGCGACATATTCGTGCTGTCAAGGCTGAACGGCTGCTCGGCAGTCACCTCGCACAGCTCGTTTATCTGCGGGAGAAACGACACCAGCTCCTCCGATGATATTTTCGGGGTCAGCCCCTCGGGGGTCTGCCCGCAGGCGATAGTCCCGCCCGTCGCAAGAAAAAGGATACGTTTCATCTGATGCTCCGAATGAATAAAAAATTATCAAAATGCGGCGGACAAAGCATTCCGTCCGCCGCAAAACAGTTGTGTAGACCGATCACCTCGGCTCGACGATGAATTTCATGGCAGTCCTGTCCTCGCCGTCTATCTCAACGGTCGTGAACGCAGGTATGCATATGAGGTCAACGCCGACAAGCGCCATGTAGCTTCTCGCAATAGCGATGGATTTTACCGCCTGATTAGCCGCGCCTGCGCCGACCGCCTGAACCTCGACCTCGCCGTTTTCGCGGATCACCGCCGCGATCGCTCCCGCAACAGACTTTGGAACAGAATGTGCCGATACTTTTACTACTTCCATGATGTTCACCATTCCGATATGACGCAAAAACCGCATATCGGCCTTTCAAATTAAATTCCCCTCAAATATATTTGTCTGCAAAAATACTTGCAAATACTGTTACACCCGCAAAATTCCGGTTCCCAAAATGAGCGTCAGCCGTTACAGAGCCGCTTTATGCGCTCTATGGAGAGGCATTTTCCGCTTTTAACATCTATATCCATGCAGACACCGCATATCTCGCAGGCTCCGTCCGCAAAAACGTGTTTTTTTGGATAATAGGTAAGAAATTTTTCTATGATTATTTCTTTCTCAACGCCGAGGATAGAATCCCTCGGACCGGTCATTCCCGCGTCGGTTATATAGCCCGTTCCGTCGATGATCTGCTCGTCGGCGGTCTGAACATGAGTGTGGGTGCCGAGCACCGCAGACACGCGCCCGCTGAGATAATAGCCCATCGCGCGCTTTTCGGAGGTCGCCTCCGCATGGAAATCGACTATAACGATCTTTGAGCCGAGCTGCTCAAGCAGGCTGTCGGCGGCTCTGAACGGATTGTCGATCGGCTGGAGAAAGGTCGTTCCGAGAAGATTTACGACCGAAAGGCTGTACGCCCCGAAATCGAGCGTACATACGCCGCGCCCCGGGACTCCGTCGCCGTAATTCGCGGGGCGGATAAGCCGCTCGTTTCGCTCAAGCTCCTCGTCTATCGACTTTTTGCGGAAAACATGGTTTCCCGTCGTGACAACGTCCGCGCCCGCGTCGAATATCATCTGCGCGGAACGCGGGTCAATGCCGTTTCCGTCGGCGCTGTTCTCGCCGTTTACGATAACTGCGTCCGCAGAGTATTCCCGACGCAGCGACGGAAGCTCCGCCATGAGCGCGTCGCAGCCCGCCCTGCCGACAACGTCGCCGATGAAAATTACCCTCATATCAGCGGAAGATAACGTCTTCCCTGCCTGCGCCGACGCCGATTATCGTTATGGGGCAGCCGCAAAGCTCCTCGAGCCTTGTGATATACGCCCTGCACTTTTCGGGAAGCTCCTCGAACGTCTTGCAGCCTGTGATATCGCCGTCGTAGCCCTCGATCTCCTCGTAAACCGGCTTGCACTTCGCAAGCTCCTCAAGCGTTACGGGGAAGTCCTTAAGTATCTCGCCGTCGGTGGTTTCGTATGCGGTGCAGACCTTCAGCACGGGTATTCCCGCAAGGGTGTCGAACTTGTTTATCGCGAGCGCGGTCAGCCCGTTCACGCGGACAGCGTGCCGCATGATAACTGCGTCGAACCAGCCCGTTCTGCGGGGTCTGCCCGTCGTTGTGCCGAACTCGCCGCCGCGGTTGCGGATAAGGTCGCCGAGCTCGTCGTTAAGCTCGGTCGGGAAAGGCCCGTTTCCTACTCTCGTGGTATAGCTCTTGCCTACGCCGATCACCTCGTCGATCATCTTCGGGCCGATACCCGTGCCGACGCACGCGCCGCCCGCGATGGGGTGAGAAGAAGTAACGAAAGGATAGGTGCCGAAATCAATGTCGAGCAGCGTAGCCTGCGCGCCCTCGAACAGCACCTTCTTGCCCGCCTTGTAAGCGTCGAACGCGATAACGGAGCCGTCCGCGATATACTTCGCAAGGCGCTCGCCATATGCCTTGTATTCCTCATATACCGCGTCGAGGTCGAACGCCTTGCCGCCGTATACCTTTTCTATCATGAGATTTTTCAGCTCGCCCGTGTTCTTAACGAGCTTCTTCAGGCACTCGGGGTGAACGAGGTCGTACATTCTTATGCCTACGCGATCCGCCTTGTCGGTGTAGCAGGGGCCTATGCCTCTGCCCGTCGTTCCGACGTTAACGCCCGTCTGCTTTGCCTTGAACTCCTCTTCGAGCTTGTCCAGCTCTCTGTGCCACGGCATGATTATGTCCGCACGCGCGTCTATTCTGAGGTTGTCGCAGGAAACCCCGCGCGACTTCATTCCGTCTATCTCCTCAAGAAGCACCTTCGGGTCAACAACGACGCCGCTGCCGATAAGGCAGATAGTATCCGGGTAAAGAATGCCCGACGGGAGCAGGTGAAGCTTGTATACCTCGCTGCCGTGTACGACGGTGTGACCCGCGTTGTTTCCGCCGCTGGAGCGGACTACAACGTCTGCCTTAGCCGCCATGATGTCGATGATCTTTCCCTTGCCTTCGTCGCCCCACTGTGTGCCGACAATAACACTAGATGACATTTTCAAATCCTCATTTCTGTTAAGCCGCTTTCTGCGGCAGAATATTCATAGAAAACCGCATTCGGTGATACCGCGCGGATATGCAGACCATTTATCAGAGCGTGCCGAAAATACGGTCGCCCGCGTCGCCCAGACCGGGAACGATATACTTGTTCTCGTTGAGCTTTTCGTCGAGATGTCCGCAGTAAAGCTCGATGTCGGGATGCTTCGTGATAAGCGCCGCAAGCCCCTCGGGAGCCGCGATTATCGACATGAACTTAATGCTCTTTACGCCGCGCGCCTTGAGCAGGTCTACCGCCGCAACTGCGGAGCCGCCCGTCGCGAGCATGGGGTCAAGTATAATTACGGTGCGCTCTTCGATGTTTTCGGGGAGCTTGCAGTAATACTCGTGCGGGAGGTGAGTTTCGGGGTCGCGGTACAGACCTATGTGACCTACCTTTGCGGTGGGGACAAGGCTGAGTATGCCCTTTACCATTCCTAGACCCGCGCGCAGGATAGGAACTATCGCGATTGTCTTTCCCGTGATGACGGGGGACTGTGTGGTTTCGATAGGGGTCTTGATCTCCTTCATTTCGAGAGGGAGGTCGCGCAGCGCCTCGTAACCCATGAGCGACGCGATCTCCTCAATGAGTATGCGGAAATCACGCGTGCCTGTTGTACAGTCGCGCAGCAGGGTTATCTTATGTTGGATAAGCGGATGATCGAATACAACGATTTTTGACATAGCTATCTCCTTGATGTGAATATTCCCGTCCGATATCGTTACGACAGCGGGCGGCGTCAATACAGACTGCTCTTTTTATATTATCTCATATTTTGCGCTTTTTTTCAAGTGCTTTTCATAAATTTAAACAAAAAATCGGAAGAAAATCTTTCTCTTCCGATTTGATGCGTATTATTTTATAACCTTGCCCTTTTTGTCGCTCTTTTTGAGGTTGATCGGGGCTTCCTTTCCGCCCATATCCTCGAACACCGCCTCGCCGTCGTCGTCGGGCAGCTCGGGGTTTTTCTCTCCGTTAGCCTCATAGAACGGGTTGATAATGTACTTCTGTATAGCGGGGTAGCAGTTGAACACGGTCAGGAACGACAGCCACGCAAACGGGAGCAGCGGCGCGAGAATGAGCACATACACCCCGAAAAACAGCACCAGCAGCGCGTAAAGCAGGTAAAATGCCAGCGTGATGAGGTTCCCCTTGAGGTTAGCGAAGGTAAGTATCACCGAGTTCTTGATTATCGCGCCCATGCGGAGGTTCAGCGCAACTATCTGCGGATAGATATAGAAATTCATCAGCAGGAAAATGACCTGCGCCGCCATTGCAAGCGCGTAGAAGAACCAGTAATAGTCGTTGTTGTCGATATTTATGGTGTAGAACCGGTAGCTGAATACCGCCAGCGACAGGAAGATCACGTCGACAAGCCCGATAACGAACGACTGCTTGAAATTCTTCTTGAACTGCTGCCAGAAATCATGGAAAATGAACTGCGGGCGTTCAAGGTAGATATTCCTCATAAGCGCCGTCATTGCCGCCGTTGCGGGGCCGAACGTCACCACGGGGATACAGAAAACAAAATATATAAGGTTGATTTTGAAAAAAGTCCAGAACTTGTTGCCGAAAATCTCGAAGAAACGGAAAAACGGCTTTTTCTTCGGCCCTTTTTTCGCAACGCCCGAGCCTGCGACATCGTTATTGTAGAATAATCCCATTAATGCAGATCCTTTCGGAATGATTTTGCTTTATCACAGCAGTGACTGAACGACGATACCCACGATCATCGCTATCGCGAGCAGCAGGGCGATAACCCTGAAAACTCTCTTCGTCGCACGGCGTTTTGGCTCGTCAATCTTTATGCCCTCTCAATAAAAAAGCCATCAACAACCTTTATTATACACCGACGCCGACGCCGATGTCAATACCTCAGATGTGAATATCTGATGAAATCTTGCCGCCGCCGAAAACAAGGCACAGCCTGCCGTCCCGCTCAAACGCCGCGGTAAAGCCCGTCTTGTCGTCAAACAGTGTGACCTCGCGGCTCTGCGCCCCGAAAACGGCATATTCCGAAACGACCGACACGCCGTCGAACCATTTGTACGCCGCTCCGCAGACCCCGCCGCCAATATACGCCGCGTCATACGCGCACAGCTCGAGCGACGAAAGCTCCTCTGCGGTCAGCTTTTTCGTGTAGGAATATTTCTGAACGGCTTTCCCGTTTTCGCGGGAATACAGTGCCATTTCAAGCCCGTCGGCGGTTATCTCTGTCAGCAGCGCGCTGTCCCCGACGACCTTTCCGCCGCGCCGCTCGGAATATATCGCGGGGGCAGCCGCGTCGGAGCAGTCCGCCGCCATAAATTCGCCGTCGCCGCTTATATAAAGCACATTGCCGTCAAATCGGAGCGCAGTCACCTCTCGGTCGAAATTCTTCAGCGCGGATACGGGAGAAAGCTCCGAATTATATATCGTTAGCACTGTTCCCTCGTCGGTGTTGTCCGCAGCCGCATAAACGCCCGCGCCGCCTGCCGCCGAAGTGAATTTTCCCACTCGGGCGGAGGAAAATGAAAGCCCGTCCTCCGTCTGCACTATTTGCAGGAGCAGCCCCTTTTCGCCGTCGGTCATTGCAGAAAATCCGTCCGCCGACGAATACACGGGATACCCCAGCGCCGCCGCCGAGGAAACCACCGCGCCGTCCTCCAGCGAATAGCACGCGCTTACCGCATAGGAGCAGCCGTCCGTCCCGCTCTTCAGAATATTCTCGGGGGAAATCAGCGTTTTTTCGCTCGTCCCGAGCGAGGGGAGATAACATTCCGTCTGCTCAACGGAAAAGCTTTCGGTGAAAGGCGGGGTGTAAACCGAGCCGATACACGCCGTTTCCCCGTCGAAACGGAGATCGGTCAGCACGCCGTCCTGCCGCGCGGTGTAAGTGACTTTTCCGCCGTCAATGCGCACAACGCCGCACTCCGCGCCGTCAAACACGGCGTAAAGCGCGCCGCCGCTCATATTAACATAAACAAATTCGGCGTCGGACGGCGGCTCGATAAGCTCCGCTTCGGAAAGCTGCCCGCCGCTTGCATCTGCGCAGGATATTCCGTCCGAAGCG
>CAMEPN010000049.1 GCA_945931735.1 uncultured Clostridia bacterium | reverse complement strand
AATCTTAAATACATATATCTTGCTGCGCGGGCATACGCCCTCACAGTATCATTCTGTTTTATTTTACTACAAAAACCTCCCGATAGTCAAGCATTTTTTTCGGAGAAACTAAATTAAGTTATGATTATGATGTTTTTCACCAAAAAACGAGATTTTATTCCGACAAAACTGTGCAATCGTATGGCAATAAAAAGTAAAGCGGCAGGCGGTCAACCGCAAAAGATATTCAACACTTTACAATAAAATGTCAATTACAGGGGGCAAAAGGGGGCATTTTGGGGGCAAAGTTTTTTTGAAAAATGCCCCCCAATATTCCGCATAACAGAGCCGTTCGTGGGCATTGGGGGGCAAAAGGGGCAAAGTTTTTCCTATACTCTCTCCCGTATATATTCTATAACTACCACTATATATTTACCCCCCCTATAATACAAAAAAATAATATTTTTTCCGTACGCGTAGTAGGAAAAAAATGCCCTTTTTGCCCCCCACACTCTCTAAACCCGCATGGTTAAGCCATTTATAGCACTTTGTGCAGTGCCAAAAAAATGCCCCCAAAATGCCCCCCAAAAACCTCTAAACCCGCATGGTTAAGCCGTTTGCGGCACTTTATAAAATGCCCCCCAAAAATGCCCCCTTTTTGCGCCTTGAATACGCGGCTTCGCCGCTGCCGGCGCAAAGGCTCACATTTTCCATTTCTCCGACAGTCGTCGGAGATTTCGCTGTGTGGATTGAATTTCTTGCGTTGTGCTAAGACGACCGCGAAACCATGAAAAATGCGGACGCGTCACTTCAAGGTAACGTTTCCCTTGCCGCAGAGCCTTTCCAATGCTCCGAGCAGCGCGGGGCATATTCTTACGCCGTTAAGCCCGTTTATCCTGCGCACCTGTCTTGTCGTGTCGAAGCACAGCCGCGCGGGCGACACGCCCCTGTATTTCAAAAGCAGCTCCGCTGCGGCGCGGGCGCGGGGGTCGTTTTCGTCGGGGAAGCGTATATACAGCGTCCGCACGGGGTGAGAGGGGAGCGCTTCCGATTTGGTGACGCGCTCGCAGACAAGGCTCACGCGCTCGTCCCGAACGTTTATTTTCCCTCTGACGGAATACACCTCGCCCTCGGCAAGCTTTCCGACGTTCCCGTAAAGCTCGGGGAATATCACCGCGTCAATGCTCCCCGTTGCGTCCTCGAAAGCCGCAAAGGACATCATGGAGCCGCCTTTCGCGGTATGGAGCCTGTAAGAGGTGAGCAGCGCGGTTATCGACAGGGTCTTTCCGCCGCTCACAGAGAGCGCGTCGGCGATAAAAACGCAGTCCGCGTCGGCGTGGTCTAGGTACTCCGAGGCAGGGTGTCCCGAGAGATACAGACCGACCGTTTCGTTTTCCATATTAAGAAGCTGTATCCTGCGGAAATCCTCCGCGTCGGGGAAGCGGAACGCGCCCTCCTCCCCGTCCTCTCCGAACAGGTCTATCTGCCCGCTTTCCTTTCGGGAATATTCCGCCGCCGCGTAGTTGAGCAGCGCGTCGCAGGCGTAAATGAGCTGCCGCCTGTTCTCGGGAAATCGGTCGAACGCGCCGCAGCGGATAAGCGCTTCCATATAGCGGCGGTTGTTGTCCGCGCCCGCCATTCGCACCGCGAAATCCGTGACGGAGGTAAACGCGCCGCCGCGCTCCCTTTCGGAAACGACGTTTTCAATGAATATCCTGCCGAGGTTTTTCACCGCGAGCAGCCCGAACCGCACCGCGCCGTTCTCTATCGAAAACCCTGCCGTGCTTTTGTTAATATCGGGCGGGAGTATCTTCACGCCGCTGCCCGTGAGGTCGGCGATATATTCCGCGAGCTTTTCCGTCGAGTCAATGACCCCTGTCATAAGGCAGGTCATGTATTCGAGGTAGTAATTCCTGCGCAGGTAGGCGGTGCGGTAGGCGACTACGGCGTAAGCGGCGGCGTGGGATTTGTTGAACGCATAGGACGCGAACGCCGCCATTTCGTCAAACACCTCGTTCGCAACTTCGGCGGGAACGCCGTTCGCGACTGCGCCGCAGTTGGACTCCGTGCCGTATACGAACGCGCCGCGCTCCTTTTCCATGATGTCGTGCTTTTTCTTCGCCATTGCGCGGCGGACGAGGTCGGCGCGCCCGTAGGAATATCCGCCCATGACGCGGCATATCTGCATTACCTGCTCCTGATAGACGATACAGCCGTAGGTGACCGAGAGGATATCGCGAAGGAGCGGGTGCTTGTAGGAGATGTCCTCAGGGCGCTTGCGCTTGTTCGCTATATAAGTCGGGATAGATGACATGGGACCCGGTCGGTACAGCGCTAGCGCGGCGGTGAGGTCCTCGACGGATTCGGGCTTAAGCTGCGACAGCACAGAGGTCATGCCTGCCGACTCGAACTGGAACACGCCGCAGGTGCCGCCGTTTCCGAGCATTTCAAAAACGCCGCGGTCGTAGCTGTCCAGTATTTTCGGGTCAAAATCGGGGCGCTCCGAAGCGATAAGGTCGCAGGTCTTTTTTATAAGTGTGAGGTTCCTCAGCCCGAGGAAATCCATTTTGAGCAGACCGAGCCGTTCGAGTATCCCCATGGTATATTGCGTGACGGTTTCGCCGCCGTCTTGCTTTAAGGGGACGTATTCCGTCACGGGGTCGCGGGTGATGACTATTCCCGCGGCGTGAATAGTTGTATGGCGCGGCATTCCCTCTATCGCCATTGCGACGCGCACGAGCGAGCGTATCTCGCCGTCGCTTTCGCAGAGCTTGGCAAGCTCGCCGTTTTCGGCTTCCTCGGCGAGGCTCGGGTTCATTCCGCTGAGAGTACGCACTGCCGCGTCTGCGCGTGAGTAGCTTATTCCCATAACTCTTGCCGCGTCGCGGAGCGCGCCCCTTGCTTTCATAGTGTCGAATGCGACTATCTGCGCGACGTGGTCTGCCCCGTAGCGGCGGCGGACGTACTCAATGACCTCCTGCCTGCGCTCGTTGCAGAAGTCGATATCGAAATCCGGCATGGAAACACGCTCGGGGTTAAGGAAGCGCTCGAAGAGGAGGTTAAAGCGCAGCGGGTCGATATCGGTTATCCCCATGCAGTAGGCGCAAAGGCTGCCCGCGCCGCTTCCTCTGCCCGGGCCGACGGGGATATCCTGCGACCGCGCGTAGCGGACGAAATCCCACACAATGAGGAAGTAGTCGACGAACCCCATTTTTTCGATGACCCCAAGCTCGTATTCAAGGCGGGAGTTTATTTCTTCGGTTATATTTCCGTAGCGCTTTTCCGCGCCTTTTCTGCACAGCCTGCGAAAGTACGCGGCGTTGTCGGAAACGCCCTCGGCGGTGAAGCGCGGCAGCTTTGTCACGCCGAATTCAAACTCGACATTGCACCGCCGCGCTATTTCGAGCGTGGTATCAAGCTCCCCGTCGGAGAAGAAACGGCGCATTTCGCCGCGGGTCTTGAGGTAATATTCCTCCGTCGGGAGCGCGTCGGGGTCGTGCTCGGAGAGCAGCCTGTTTTTCCCTATGCAGGACAGCACGCGCTGGGTGTAGCTGTCCTCGCGGGAGATGTAGTGCACGTCGTTCGTCGGGCAGAGCGGTATCCCCGTTTCGCGCGACAGTGCGCGCATTCTCGTGCAGAGCGACTGCTCGGTGTCGGTGCCGTGGTTCTGTATTTCCAGAAAAAAGCTGTTTGGGAATATTCGGGAATATTTTTCCGCGGCGCGGCGCGCGTCCTCGTTTTTTCTTTGGGAGAGCAGGCAGGCTATCTCTCCGTTCGGGAAGCCAGAAAGTGCGATAAGCCCCTCGCTGTATTGGCGGAGAGTTTCCTCGTCGCAGCGCGGAACGCTGTCGAACCCCGAAACGGACGCGTCGGTGACAAGGCGGCAGAGGTTTTTGTAGCCTGTTTCGTTTTCGCAAAGGAGCGTGAGGCGGAACGGCGCTTCGGTGCGCGTGCGGCTTAGCCTGCTCCCTCGGGCGACGTAGACCTCGCAGCCGATTATCGCCTTTACGCCGCGCTTTTTACATTCCTCGCCGAACTCGACCGCGCCGTAAAGCACTCCGCTGTCGGTTATCGCGGCGGCGGGCTGACCCAGCTCGCTGACCCGCTCGGCGAGCGCGGAAAGGCGGCACGCGCCCTCGAGCAGGCTGTATTCCGTATGGATATTAAGATGTACGAAACCGTCCATTTCTGCACTCCTCCTGTATTGCGCCTTGAATGCGCGGCTACGCCGCTGCCGGCGCAAACGCTCACATTTTCATTTCGCGGACAGTCGTCCGCGATTTCTCTTCGCGAAACCATGAAAATGCGGGGGTGGACTCTCGTTTCTTTGGTTGTTTTTGCGACTTGACGGAGCCGACACAGTCGCTCCTGAGCCGACGCGGTCGCTCCTGAGCCGACACGGTCGCTCTTACAGTTCGCTTCGCGAAACCATGAAAATGCGGGGCGGTTCTCGTTCGGTTGGTGAATTTACGCCGCCCCTGCGACCGAAAAACGCCGAATTTCCCCATATAATAAAACAGGCTCAGCGAAAAACGCCGAGCCTGTCCTCGTAAACTTAAGTTTAGTTATACAGAAAAAAGATCATGCTTCCTTAGCGATAACAACCTTATCCTTGTAATAACCGCAATTTCCGCAAACTCTGTGAGCGAGCTTCAGCTCACCGCACTGCTTGCAGCGTGAGAAAGCAGGTGCGGATAACTTCCAAACCTGTGAACGTCTTTTGTCACGTCTTGCGCGAGATACTTTTCTCTTCGGAACTGCCATTATTGCACCCCCCTCAATGTGGAATAAACTTTCTAAGAACCCGCTTACCGGATTCTTTTATAGGCACGTTTAGTATTATACCACACAAAAAGAGGTTTGTCAAGCGTTTTCCTTTAAATTAAGCGATAAATTTTTTGATATTGTCGGAAAGCTCGGCGTTGTCGGCAGAGATCGTGCAGGTGATCGTGGTTTCTGTCGATATCTTGTCAAGCTTTTCAAACATCTCGCCTACCTTGGGGTAATCCCTGCCGGTTATCTTGAGCGTTGCGTCAACGAAGATATCGGTGCAGTCGTGGTCAGAGGACAGAATGCCCGCGATAAATCCATAGAAAGCGTCAACGCCCTCGACAGCGTAGTCCTCGATGTTGATAAGGCGTACCTTATAGGTAATGTCGGTGTTGAGGGAGCTGCCCTTCTGGATAGCTACAACGTTGCCCTTGGAGTTCTTCTCTGCCTCGTGGATAGCGTCGATGAGTATCTTGGTCTTGCCTGTTCCTCTTTTACCTGTGATTAGTTTGATCATAGTGGTGACCTCCGTGTATTTGTAGTAAAACGTTCTGCGCGGCGCGGTGTCCGCGGGGAACGATAGCTGCCGTAGGGCTTAAATGCCGAGCTTTGCCTCGAGCGCCGCCTTTGCGGACTCATAGCCGGGCTTGCCGAGCAGGGCGAACATGTTCTTCTTGTAGCTTTCAACGCCGGGCTGGTCGAACGGATTTACGCCGAGCATATAGCCGCTTATCGCGCAAGCCTTTTCAAAGAAATAGATTATATATCCAAGCTCATATTCGTTAAGCTCGGGAACCTCGAGGACGATATTGGGAACGCCGCCCTCGGTATGGGCGATGACAGTGCCCTCGAAAGCCTTTCTGTTTACGATGGACATATCCTGTCCCGAGAGGAAATTCAGACCGTCGATGTTATCGGGGTCGTCCTTGAGGAACAGCTCCTTCTGTGGCTTTGCGAACTGGATAACTGTTTCAAACATAACTCTCGAGCCGTCCTGAATGAACTGACCGAGGGAGTGCAGGTCGGTGGAGAACACTGCGGAGGAGGGGTAAAGGCCCTTGTTGTCCTTGCCTTCGCTCTCGCCGAAGAGCTGCTTGAACCATTCCGCCATCATTGCGAAGGAGTTTTCGTAGCTGATGAGCATTTCGACGCTCTTGCCTTTTCTGTAAAGGATATTTCTGAGCGCGGCGTACTTATAGCAGGCGTTCTTTTCGAGGTCGCATTCCGCATATTCGGAGCGAGCCGCAGCCGCGCCGTTCATCAGCGCGTCGATATCGCAGCCTGCGCAGGCGATCGGGAGCAGACCTACTGCCGTAAGAACGGAGAAGCGGCCGCCGACGTCGTCGGGGATAACGAAGGTTTCGTAGCCTTTCTTGTCGGAAAGCTCCTTAAGGGTGCCGCGCGCCTTGTCGGTGGTGGCGTAGATCCTGCCCTTTGCGCCCTCCTCGCCGTAGCGCTCTACAAGCAGGTCGCGGAACACTCTGAACGCGAGCGCAGGCTCGGTCGTGGTTCCGGACTTGGAGATGATGTTTACGGAGAAATCCCTGCCCTCGACGAGGGAGATCACCTCGTTAAGGTAGGTGGGGCTGATGGAGTTGCCGACGAAATATATTTCGGGGGTATCCTTTTTAAGGGAGTTGTAAAGCGTGGACTTAAGAGCCTCGATAGCCGCTCTTGCGCCGAGGTAGGAGCCGCCTATTCCGATAACGATAAGGACCTCGCTGTCGGACTTTATCTTTGCGGCAGCCGCCTTGATACGCGCGAACTCCTCCTTGTCGTAATCTACGGGCAGGTCTACCCAGCCGAGGAAGTCGCTTCCGGGGCCGTTCTTTGCCGCGAGGGTATCGTGCGCAGCCTTTACTGCGGGGGCGATAGCCGCCAGCTCATGGTCCTTTACAAAGCTTTTAAGGTATTTGTCATCAAGTCTGATGCTCATTTTGAAGTATCTCCTTTCAAATGCGCGGGGCGGTATATCCGCCTTTTTGATTTAACTCGCGCATACCGTTGTCTATATTATATATTACTTTTATCTTTTTTTCAAGAACTTTTCGGCTAAGCTGTTTAATTTGGATAAATAATACTAAAAGCGCACTGTTTTTATAGTAATTCTGCACAATGAAGTTTATTGCGTTTTTGTTGGACAAGGGAGAATGTTTATGATATAATAAAATGTGGATAAAATATTAAGAGTATTGCCGAAAGGATAAGTAAATAATGACCGAATACAGATATATCGCGCCCTGTCATTTCGGGCTGGAAAAGACGCTCTCGTTCGAGGTGAAGAAAATAGGCGGCACGGACGTTTCCGTGTCTGACGGAAGAGTTATGTTCAGCGGCGGCGCGGACGTCTGCGCAAGGGCTAACATCGGGCTTTCCGTCGCGGAGCGCGTCTGCGTGGTGCTCGGGCAGTTCCGCGCGAGGACGTTCGACGAGCTTTTCGAGGGGATAATGAAGCTCCCGCTGTCGGAATATATCGGGAAATACGACGCATTCCCGAACAGCGGCCACTCGCTCAACTCCGTGCTGAAAAGCGTTCCCGCCTGTCAGAAGATAGTCAAGAAAGCCATGGCGGTGAACCTCGGGAAAGCTTATCACGTAAACGTCATGCCGGAGAGCGGCGCGGAATGCCGCATACGCTTTTCTATCCTCAAAGACGAGGTGACGCTCATGCTGGACACGAGCGGAACGGGGCTGCACAAGCGCGGATACCGCCGCGACAGCAACGGCGCGCCGATAAAGGAAACGCTTGCCGCGGGGATAATCGACATCGCACGGGTGAGGGCGGGAGACTGTATCGTCGACCCGTTCTGCGGCTCGGGAACGTTCCTTATAGAAGCCGCGCTCAAGGCGCTGAACATTGCTCCGGGGCTTAAGCGGAGCTTCGCGGGGGAGCGGCTCGGGTTCCTGCCCGAGAACATCTGGCGCGAGGCTAGGAGCGAGGCGACCGAGGCGATACGCCGCGGGGCGGAGTTCCGTGCTGAGGGGTTTGACATCGACCCCGCGTGCGCGGAGCTTGCCATGGCGAACGCAAAAAAGGCGGGCGTTGAGAAATACGTTTCGGCGAAATGCCGCGCGGTAAAGGACTTTGAATATCCTGCCGACCCCGTAAAAATTATCACAAACCCGCCCTACGGCGAGCGAATGCTGGAGCAGGAGCAGGCAAGGGAGATATACCGCGTTATGGGCAGAAAGCTGCTCCCGCTCGGGGAAAATCAGCTTTACGTCATAACCTCCGACGAGGAGTTCGAGGACATTTTCGGAGAAAAGGCGGCGAAAAACCGCAAGCTTTATAACGGAATGCTGCTTTGCAGGCTGTATTCCTATTATAACAAAAACGGGAAATGAGTGGCATGAAGTCAAGAACGAGATTTTACGGCGCGGAGATAGTTTCGGCGGCGGTCTATATCTGCTCGGTGAGCGCGGCGCTGATGTATGTTATCTGCCGCGAATACGCCGTCCTCTGCACGGTGATAATGACCGCTGTAAGCTTTGGGGTGTATATGCTGTTTTACGTGCTGCGGCGGCACAAGGGCTTTGCGGCGCTCGTTGCGGCGGCGTTTGCGGCAATGTGCGTTGCGTTCGCGGCGGGAATGCAGGCACCGTCATATTACAGCAGTGAACACAGCTTCATTGATTTTATATTCACCGCGTCGACATTTTTCAATCCGCTTTACGCGGTGGCTGCGATATTTATTTTTTCGGTCACGGTCGGGTTCATGTGCTGTTTTTTCAGCGTGTATTCGCCGCGCCCCTGCTTTCTTATGCTCGTTTCGTTCATTCCGCTGATACTTTCCGTAAGGACGGCGGGCGGGATTCCGCTGCCGCTGCTGGCGTTTATGATGGGCGGCTTCGTTATGGCTGCGGGGGGAATGGCGCGCGCGGAGCAGCCGTCGGAATATATCTACGCCGACGACCGACGCTCCCGCCGCGAAAGGCTTATCGCGCTCGCACTGGCGGGACTTGCCGCGGCGGGGATAACCGCCGTTGTACCAAGAAGCGATAAAACGCCGATGGGCGACTATCTCGACACCGTTTTTTCGGGGACAACGGGCGGATACTA